>CALMFL010000148.1 GCA_937862595.1 uncultured Fidelibacterota bacterium | reverse complement strand
TGATAAAGATATTCGAAGCGAGGGATACGGGGAAACTCCCGTCCTTCTGCTGAAATTGTATCAGGAGGGCAAGGGCTTTCTGGATCGATGTCATTTTCCGGGTGCAGTGGTAGAAATGCAGTTCCTTGACGATCGAGGCAAGCTTGACCAGCATTTCCTCTTCGCGCGATTTTTCAAATTTTTCGATATTTTTCAGGATGCGTTCGAGCGTCAGCAGAAGACTGATCCTGCGTTCCGCCGTTTTGACGTCCTGCTCCGTAGAGAGCAGGCGTTCATCGTCATGCTCGTAAAGGAGAAAATGCTTCCGTATCTCATAGCGCACCGGTGCGTGATAACCGTTATAAAGCACGCCGATGGGCTCTACGGGGAGCTCCTTTTCGAACCAGGCCATTAACGCGGGATTTTTGTTTTCCATGTTATTTCCGTTTCCTCAGGATGTCGCCTTCGGCCATGACCATATTCGGGAAAGCCGCCAGATGAAGCGGGTGCTTGTCCCAGACGATCAGGGACGCCCATTTCCCGGTTTCCAGCGTTCCCAGATGTTCGTCAATGCCGAGGATGCGGGCATTGTTCCGCGTGATCAGCCCGATGGCGTCGCTGTCGCTCATGCCGTAGATCATAAAGTATTTCAGGGTGTCGCGCAGGGACGTTGTGAGAATGACGGGGTGATCGGACATCAGCCCGTAGGTCGCGTTCGATTCCATGAGGAGTTTGACGTTCTGGTAGTAGCCGTGTTTCAGCTCGACCTTGTAGCCCAGGGTGCTCAGGGGGCCGTACACGATGGGAATATGGTGTTTCGCAAGTTCGTTGAAGATCTGCTTGTGCCAGACGTCGCCCAGATGGTCGGCCGTAACGGTAAGTCCGTATTTTTCTTTAAGATAGATAAGATAAAGCGCATCGTCCTCTTTATGGACGTGCACCTTGGCGGTCTTTCTTCCGCTCAGGAGCTCGAGGTAGTTCTTTTCATCCGTCGTGAAGCCGAGCTGATACTCGCGTTCGGCATCGGCGGCCATCAGTTCGGATTCCTGCCGGGATATTTTCGCTTCTTTCAGCTGTTTTTCCGTTTCGCGCAGGGCTTTCTCTTTTTTCAGTTCGGCCGCCGCTTTTTTGACGAGGATCTCGTCGAATTTGTTTTCCAGCATGCCGTAGATGCCCATGCGCGTGTCGGGACGGGTGCCTTTCCAGCTCGTGGTGGAGCGGGGATTGTAGCCCAGGGCCATTTTAAAGCCGTAATCCTTGATCTCGGCGTCCTTGCGGTTGGGGGAGAAATTCCGGATCACCTTGGCCTTCCCGCCGATGAGGTTCCCGCTGCCGGGAATGACGCAGGAATAGAGATTGCCGAAATCGACCGCTTCCGAGAAGGCGCGGTCGTCGAAATAAATGCTGTTGATCGGATCGTTGGAGATCAGGAACTGGGCGGTCTGGTCGTTCACCTCGGATTCCGCCTGCGGCTCGCCCTCGCGGTCCATGCCGATGTGGGAGTGGGCGTCGATGAACGCGGGGGTGACCCAGCCTTCGTAGTCGGCCTGCTTTTGTTTTTTCGTAATATCCACGATCTCGCTGCCTTCGACGATGATCGCTTTGTCTTCGAGCTGCTGCCGGCCGTCAAAGAGGGTCGTGGCGTTGATGATGATCTGTTTGGACATGTGTGTTTCCTTTCTATTTCCGGGGCGTGTGAATGGATTTCTGCGGGACGGCCGGAACCGCCCGCTATAGGCTTATTGCAGAGGCTATTTGTGACTATCCCTATGCATTTATCAGGTCTTTCATTTTTTTGATCGTTCCGGCGGGATCCTGCGCCCGGAACACGGCGCTTCCCGCGACAAAGACCTCGGCGCCCCGCTCGCTGACCGATGACATGTTATCAAGATTGATGCCGCCGTCGACCTCGATCAGATATTCAAGGCGCTGTTCACGCTTCCAGGCGGCCAGTTCGCGGATCTTGCCGTCCGCCGAAGCGAGATAGGACTGTCCGCCAAAACCCGGTTCCACGGACATGACCAGCACGTAGTCGCAGAAGGGAAGGAGTTCACGGATCGCCGAAACGGCGGTCCCGGGCTTGATCACAATACCTGCTTTTACCCCGCGGTCCCGGATGCGTTCCAGCGCCATGCGGGGATC
>CALMFL010000147.1 GCA_937862595.1 uncultured Fidelibacterota bacterium | reverse complement strand
TCGGGCCGCCGGAGGCCGTGACATAGTAGCCGTAATAGAGGTTCCAGAGACGCTTGTTGATCGAGATCTCCCAGACCCCCTGGTCGTCCCGGTGCAGGTAGTAGCTCTCGTGGGACGGGCCGTCGGCGGTTTTGAAAAGGGCGAGCCGGACCGCGGTGGCGCGCGGCGCGAAAATACGGAAGACGAAGCGGCCGTTCTCCACATGACAGCCCAGCGCCTTGCCGGAATATAATTTGTCGAACTGCGATTCCGGCAGGGGCGTTTCCGGCGCCACCGGCTGCGTGGTCGAATCCTGATACGCACATTGAAAAAGGAAGAGAACCAGAAAGAGGAGCCAGGGTGCTTTTTTCATATGTGGGCGAACTCCATTTAATTTCGAATTAAATATACTAAGATTCCGCTTGAAAGCACTACATTTTTTTGAACTGCGGGCATCCCGTCCGCGGGTAAAAATAATGAGCAAAATCATTGTATTATCCTTCGTCATTGAGTATTTTAAGCTGACCTCAGGCCTTCGTCGACAGCGCGTTTGCCGAACCCCGTCAGATCCGGAAGGAAGCAGCGGTAAGCAAGTGTTCTGTGCGTCAAGCAACCTGGGGTCATTTTCAATCATAAGCAGGGACGCATGCATGAGCCACCAGGTCATCAGTCTGAAATACCGCCCTCAGCAGTTTGAAGATGTCATCGGACAGGAACACATCACGATCACGCTGAAAAACGCCATTCAGAAGAACCGGCTCGGGCACGCCTATATTTTTTCCGGACCGCGCGGCACGGGCAAGACCACGACGGCGCGCCTTCTGGCCAAGGTCGTCAATTGCGAATCCCCGCAGAACGGCAATCCCTGCAACGTATGTTCAAGCTGCCGCGAGATCACCGAGGGCAGAAGCATGGACGTGCTGGAGATTGACGGTGCCTCCAACCGCGGCATCGACAGCATCCGCGATCTCCGGGAACAGGTCAAATATCCCCCCACCCGCGGGAAGTACAAAGTCTATATCATCGACGAATTCCACCAGATCACCAAGGACGCCTTCAACGCGCTCCTGAAGACCCTGGAAGAACCTCCGAAGCATATCCTGTTCATTTTCGCCACCACGGAACTTCACAAGGTCCTGCCCACCATTCTCAGCCGCTGCCAGCGCTTCGAGTTCAAACGCATTCCCCTTCTTCAGATCATGGACCTTCTGCGCGCGATCGCCCTTCAGGAAGGGATCGCCATCGACGACGACGCCCTTCTGCTGATCGCCAAAAAAGGGGACGGCAGTATCCGGGACAGCGAAAGCATCCTGGAGCAGGTGATCGCCTTCTCGAACGAAGAGATCAGCTACGAAGCCATCCTGAACATGCTCGGGGTCATCCGCGAGGATGTCTTTTTCACGCTGTTCGCCGCGCTGAACAGCGGGGACGCCGGCGCCGCCCTGCAGCTGATCGACGACATGCTCATGCGCGGATACGACCTGACAGAATTCCTCTCCATGTTCTCCGTGTTCCTGCGCGACCTCTACATGGTCAAGGCGCACGGATCCCCCGATATTCTGAACACCACCGAAAATCTGAAGCACGAATACCTGACCGTCGCCCGGGCACAGGACGAACGCACCCTGATCCGCATGCTGTCCATCGTCAACGAAGAGATGCCCGCCATTTCCCGCTCCGCCAATACGAAGATCCTGACCGAAGCGCTGTTCATCAAGCTGTCCCGAATGAAAGATTTTGTGGACCTGGACCGCGTGCTGAC
>CALMFL010000146.1 GCA_937862595.1 uncultured Fidelibacterota bacterium | reverse complement strand
TGAACAAAACGATCGACCTGCATCAGCCTGCCGTCTTCAAGATAAAAATCGGTAAACCCGTATGAAATGATAAAGGTGCGCATCGGGGTTTTTGTCGTCGTGTCCTCGTATGCCACAACATCATAATGCGCATAATGTCCGACGATCATGTTCTTTGCCGTTTCCGGATCGATCACCCGGCTTGTATCCTGCCCGCCCTGTCCCAGGCTGTACAAAGGCGAATCCGGCCATTGCAAAGGTTTGGAGCACGAGATCAGCATGAAAATAACCGCGATGAACGGCATGCCCTTGCGAAGAATCCGGGGGCAAAAATTCCCGAAACGGACGTTTATTAAAAGACCGGGTATTTCAGCAGATCCTTGATGATTTTCGGACACAGGCAGAATGCGCATTTTCGATCACTCCCATGTTTTGTGAAAAAATACGTAAGAATTGATCATAATTCAACTTATGTTTTTACTTAAAGTCGGACGGAGAATGGGGTTCGGAGTTCGGAGTTCGGAGATCGGAGTACGGGGTTCGGGCGCTTCGTCTGCCAATTAATGCTATATCGAATATTATTAAAAAAACACCCAAACTTTTTAAGCGAAAAAACAACCCCCTTCAAATTTTGATGATTACAAAAAATGATGGTTGTTCTAATTGCCCTGCAATGTGTCTTGAATGGTATTGATCTTGATAGTGTAAAACATGTAAGTAGGCTTTTTGTATACAAACGAGCCGTTTTCGTGTATGCGAGTAAATTTGATGTAGCTTGTATCAATGCCGCAATAATCTGAAGCTGCCCTGTAAAAATAAAAATAGCTATCCTGGCCCGCGTCGGCATCAAATTGATACATTTGCGCATGCTTGGGCGGGGTGGTTATGACACCTGACCAGGAAAACGGAGACGCCTCCAGATCAATGATGACAGATTCACCCTGAATAATCGTTCTGTAAAATTCATATTCTTCTTCATCATCGCCGCAGCCGTCACAACCGAAAGGGAGGATAAATAAAATAAATAATGATAAGAGAAATAAATAATTTTTCATTTAGGGCCTCCTGAATGCTTTACTTTTAAGAAATTTTAAAGACGATTATTTAAAAACACAACAAATAGTTCAAATATTATTAAACTATTTAATAAAATTATATCCGGACTGTGTTTTTTTACACGATAAAAAAATATCATCAAAATAACTTCAGGCAAGTTATTAAAGGCATTATCTGAATTATTCCCGCTTATTTCATCAGCAACATTTTTCGGGTCTCAATGAAATTTCCCGTCCGGAGCCTATAGAGGTAAAGGCCGCTGGGGAGCGTTTCGCCGGAGGCGTTCGTTCCGTCCCAAAGCAGTTCGTACCATCCGGCGTCCTGATCCCCGAATGTCCATTCCCTGAGCTTTTGCCCCGAAAGGGTGAAGATGGTGAAGGTGACATCGCTCTGCAGGGAAAGCCCGTAGCGAAAGGCGGTCCTTGGATTGAAGGGGTTGGGAAAGTTCTGCGACAGCGTGAACGTTTCGGGAATTTTTCTGTCTCGGGACACTTCCAGAGTGGAAAACGTGCCTTCCTGGCTGTAAACCGTGCCCAGGGAATTCACGGCGAAGGCGCGGAAGCGGTATTCGGTATTCGGAACAAGACCGGTGACCGCGCTCTGAAACGTCCCGATGCTGTCGACCGCACCCAGATCGATGTGCGCGTCGTCAAGGGTCGGCGTGCCGCCGGTGTTCCAGCAGAAACCGTGGGCGCCGGGCAGGGGATTGCCCGTTCCCGTGATCTCGGCCCGGAGAACGGCGCCGCCGGTATCGATCTCCGTGGCGGCGGGATTTGCCAGCAACGGCAGTCCCAGTGTCCGGAATGAGACGGTATCGCTGTAAACCGTATCGGCCGTGTTGATCGCAAAGGCCCGGATCAGGTAGGCATGATCTGAGAGCAGATCCCGTATCACTGCGTGAAACGTTCCCGGGGCCAGAATCGCACCCAGTTCGATTTTGGGCCCTTTTGCATCAGGAATGCCGGAATCGCTCCAGCAGAAGCCGTGCTGCGTTGCGGACGGATAGCCCGCATCGTCGATCACCGCGCTTGCCCGGATGCTGTCCGTACCCGGCGAAGCGACGGAAAGATCAGCCAGGACCGCCGCATGCTCCGAAACCGGGGAAACGGCGGTAATCACGCCGTGGATATTGTAAAGATTGGTACTGCCGAATGTCGCGGGAAAGGATGCATGAAGAGCGGTTTCGCCGGTAACATAGATCATTCCGTTCTGTGCTATGGATAAGGCCCTCCCGTAATCGTCGCCGCCTCTCCCTCCGCCCCGAAGGACCCATTCACATTTTCCCAGGGTGTCGTAACAGGCGAGTGCAACATCCACGCCCCCCAGGGAAGTGAAACGTATGTCATCAAAATAACTGTTAGTGTAACAGCGGCCCGAGGCGTAAATCTTGCCGTCCTTTCCGATCTCGACATCATGGCCGTAATCGTAATAAATGCATCCGGCATGCTTCGCCCAGTGGCAGTTCCCGTCCGGGCCGAACCGCAGGAGGAAAAAATCGTACTCCCCGTAATTGCTCAGCGTGGTTGAATCAAAGAACGCAGAACCGCGGAAATCCCCTGCGACGTAATAGTTGCCCTCTGCATCCGCGGCAACGCCGTGCCCGGTGATATAATTGCTCCCGCCGTTCGCCCTGGCCCAGGCAAGATCGCCGTTCGGGAAATACTTGGCAACGTACATGCTTCCGGAAGAACGCAGTATCGTGGTCGATCCGAAGGTCAGATCGCCCGACGCGAACGAGCCCGTGATGTAAATATTCCCGTTCGGATCGGCATGGATGTCATTCACATAATCCGCCCTGTCGCCGGCCCCCAGTTTTGCCCATACGCATTCCCCGTCTGGGGCGTAGCAGGCGACAAAAACGTCATTGCTCCACACGTCATAACCGCAGTAGAGGGTATCGTTATCAAAGAAAGCTATCCTATTGATCGTGCCAGCGACGTAGATATTCCCATTGTGAACGGTCAGGGCCGCACCGCAGTCATCATCGTAACCGCCGTTGGTTTTTACCCACATCAGCGACCCTTCGGAGTTATACTTGGCAAGGAAAATGTCCCAATAATAATACGTCATACTCTGGATCGTGTCATCTCCAAAAATGGCAATTTCCTCAAGGTATCCCGTCACATAGACGTTGCCGTCCTCGTCAACCCCGATACCTTCTCCCGAATCCCAGCCGCCCCCGCCGGCGCTCCTTGCCCAGAGCAAAAGGCCGTCCGGATCGTATTTTGCCACAAAGATATCGTGGGAACCCCTTCCGTTCAGTGTGTCGGAATCGCTGAAGATCGCCTGGGAGTAATAACTGCCCGTGACGTAGCTGTTCCCCTGGGCATCCGAACAGACAGAGTAAGGAAGTGCCTGACCGCCAATGCCCGTCGCCCAGCGGAATTCCTGGGACAGGACGCTGGCAGGCGAAACCATGAACAGGAATGCCGTACAGATAAAGAACAGTCCATGTTTTTTCATATGAATACCCTTTTCCCGTTTATGTGTGATTTTGTGCATATCTTAGATTTTCCGGATAAAAAGAGAGCATCCCTGTTCCGGCCGCATCAGGACGGGAACAAGGATACATACGTTCAGGTGAAGCGCAATTATACCGCACGTTTCAACCTCTATGTACTTTCGTTATCTTTAATTTACGGAATAAATTATTCACTGCAACTGTTTTTTTTTACGGGAGGGGATAACCTGTTCCCGCACCCAGCGAGGGTTTATGCGGCGCACGGACGCACGATGATCCGTTGCTTCGGGATCATTTGAAGGGGAATTGATTTGTTATTATAAATTACTGTTTGGTTAATTTCATGACCGGACTGGTCGTACTGCTTGCCGTGATCGTATAGTCAAGCGTCGTGGCGGAGGTTTTCTCAAACAGATAGCTTGCGGTTGACTCCGATTGCGTGATCGAGAATTCATAAAGCGAATCGTTCGAGGTCTCCGTGACCGTTGCGGCAATGTAGGCGAGTCCCAGATTTATTCCGTAGCCCGCAATGGTTTGAGTGACATTGTCCGTTTCAAAGGTATACTCCGTCGTGCCCAGGGAATCCGCCCACGTTCCGAGTATCCAGTCGGGCGGCGAGAATTTGCCGCCGAAATTGAGCAGGCTGCAGCCGAGGATCAGAACGGCCGCTAAAACCACGGCAAAGGTCGTTTTAAATTGTTTCATTCCTCCTACTCCTTCTATGACGTTGTTGATTTATCAATATTACTAAGACGCGGCAGGATATTCAATAAAAAAATCGGAGCAATTTCATGGCGGTGTTCAGGGTCGTCGTAGTGAGAAACAAATGGAAGAATACGGGAGGAGCGGCTGGGACTAATGGCTGCCAAGTTCGTAAATATGCACAAGCGTGTAATAGATCCCGACAAAAACAAACAGAACGCCCGTGATCTTGCGAACCCAAACTTCGATATGCGTCAGGCTGTTAAACACTTTTCCAACTGATTTTGCGGCAAAAGCCAGCAGAAAGGCAAAGAGGATGACCGGCAGCGCGGTCCCGATCCCGTAAACCAGCGGAAACATTACAATGGAGCCTTCCCGGACGGCAAGCGGCACCAGTCCGCCAAAGAAAAGACCCGCCGAGACGGGACAAAAAGTCAAGGCGAAAAGCGCCCCGATCGGAAGGGCAAGCCACACGCTGCCCTTTTCGGCCTTTTTTTGAATGCCGTCAGTTTTAGGTGTGAAGGAGATGCCTGCACCCAGCCAGTTGAGCAGAACCATTCCCAGCAGGATCAGCACCGGACCCAGGATCTCGTTCATGTGTTTCTGCAGAAAACGGGAGA
>CALMFL010000145.1 GCA_937862595.1 uncultured Fidelibacterota bacterium | reverse complement strand
CCCAAAATATAACATGATCATCCTCCTCAACCCCATCAGGGGTTGAAGAAGAATATAGCGTCCCAAAACATCCACGATCATCCTCTTCAACCCCGTTAGGGGTTGAACAACAATAGACGCATCGTTTCTCCATCTTCCAACCCCAGAGGGGTTGAAGAAGAATACAAACCCCGTCAGGGGCGAATGCCCCTTCGCCTGTTCGGAGTTCAGAGTTTGGAGGAGGGGAATATCCAACAAAAAACACCCATTGAAGATTTTAGAAGCAGGGACGCGATTTATCGCGTCCCTTTTTATGTAAGGTTGTAAAACAAACGATCTATAAGAAATTACGCTGTTATTGACTGTCGAGAATGGGGCGTGATGCATGGGATCCCGAACAAACAAGCCGCGGCCCCGAGACTTCGGGGTCCGGGATGACACGATGGGCGGCCGCGGCTTGCTTTCCGCCGATAACCATCGGCACAGGCGGGATGACACATCATATAGCTAAATTCCCCTGTATTCATGCAAAAATATCGGTAATAATTGAAGAAACTCTATAAATATTATAATTATCTTGCATGGTAATATGATTATTTATAAGTTACTCGTTAATTTAATTAATTATTTTTGGAGGCCGCATGAAAAAGTTTGTTACCCTTTTCACGGGAATGCTGTTAAGTATATCATTGTTTGCACAAACGTATACCTTGCAGAGCGTTTCAAATACGAAGCTGAAAATAAACGGAACGTATTACAATTGTTCAAGCACCGATACCACACTGCTTGATTATACGGGAAGTCTGGGAAATATGAGCAGCATGACACTGGGCGGGAGTTGTTCAGTTACGGAGTCAACAGGTGAGCATTTACTCCCTCTCCAAAAAACCGCGGCAATTGATTATGTCCGCTTATATTACAGCTTCAACCTGATCGACTGGGCGTATATTTCCCTGAATACGTCCGGACAAGCCCTTATAGGTCCCACTTTAAAAAGGACGCCTTATTCAAGATATGATCAAAGCATTGATCTGTCGGCCTATTCAAACGGTTCCTCCGGGACCCTGTACATCTATTTTGAAGCCGTGGGAGGATCAATAACGAAAACGGATCCCGCAACCGACCCGACCGTTGACCCCTATTCGGCAACCTTTTCAAAAAGGGAGATCGCAAGCACCAGCGCCAGTGTCAACGGAACATTTTACAGCTGCAAGGGAACGGCGTATGACACATTCGAATCAGCGGATCTGGGTCAGATAAACACCCTGTCGCTGAACGGATCGGTCCGTTACAGCGGCGAATTGACGGCTTCCTCCGCCTATGTGTATTATCGCATGGACGGCGGAGAATGGACCCAGGTCATTCTGAATAAAAAAACCATTATTGCTTCAGACCCCGGTGAGAAATCACCGATTATCGATCCGGTAAACGACAATACGACCGCAGAAATGTTGCCTTTCATGAAGACATTGAGCACCACGACATCCTATTCCAGGGAAACTGCGGCCGATATTGACATTTCCGGGCTCACTCCCGGACAAACCTACGACCTGGACGTTTATTATACTTTAATTGGCGTCAATGATCCGGATGTCAATTCAGGAACAGACGATTACTCGGCAAGTTTCACGAAGGTCGCGGACATTACCTTTACCGACGGCAGCGGCTTTATTACCAGTTTTACAAAGGGGAACGTCAATCAGGCGGTCGGCCGCTTTCTGCTCACGGCAGATGTCGCCGGCGCCTCACTGAGCGCGGCGTCCATTAAGATCGACGGTACGCGGACAGGCATCAGCAATATCAAATTATGGTCTTCGGCGGACGCTTCATTTGATGCAGGATCCGACACGCAATTGGGCGTGACGATCGCCGGGGATCCGGGTGAGGACGATGCCGTCTTCAACTCCTTCTCAAGTGCGATCACAACGGACGGAACTTACTATTTTGTTACTGCGGATGTGGCCCCGGAGGCAACGGGCAGTGTGCAGGGCATTCTTGTCGATAACAGCGACCTGACGGTCATCAACGGCATGTTTTCGGGAACGATCAGCAGTGAAGTCCTTTCCGGAAATGAAGTTGCGACATCCGTCACCCTGCAGTCCTTCAACGCCGTGGCGAAAAGAGGTGTGGTCGAACTGAGCTGGTCCACCGCCAGTGAAGCGGAGAACAGCCATTTCCTTATTTACCGGGACGGTGAGGTCCTTGCAGCTGTTCCGGGGCACGGGACCTGCAGCGATCCCCATGACTACGCCTATACGGACTCGGAAGTTACGCCGGGGGTCCATGAATATCTCCTGTCGGATGTATCCCTGAACGGCGCCGAAAAAAAACATGCTCCTGTAAGTGTGGAGATTGAGAGCGACATCGATACGGAAAACGGTTTTGTGCTTGAGAACGCCTATCCGAACCCGTTCAACCCGAGAACAGTTCTCCGCTTGCGGTTTACGGCTGGCTGCCGCACTGAAATGAATATTTATAATTCCCGTGGAGAGCGGGTGGACCGGCTGATTGAGGGCTATGTTCCGGCCGGTTTTCACGAGATCACCTGGGATGCGAGCGGAATGCCGAGCGGCGTGTATATCGTGCGCATGCTGGCCGGCGATGTGATGCGGTCGCAGA
>CALMFL010000144.1 GCA_937862595.1 uncultured Fidelibacterota bacterium | reverse complement strand
CGTGAGACGTAAGTCGTAAGTCGTGAGATGCCTGCCGGCCGCTGTGCCATGCCGTAGCTTAAGCGGAGGCTGGAAGCGCTCCGTAGCCCCATAGGGGCGTAGGAGGGGCGCAGGCTGGTAAGTCGTAAGATGTGATTTGTGTCACAGGTGATTTTTGGAGCTTGCGTTTGTCCGCGTAGCTAAGCAATATTCAGCAAAAAAGGGACGGAGAAAAAATGAAAACCCATAAAGATCTTGACGTGTGGCAAAAAAGCATTGATCTTGCCGTTAAAATATATTTAATAACGGATAGCTTGATCAAAGACAAAGAATATGAACTCTCAAAACAAATGCGGCGTGCAGCGGTTTCCCTGCCTTCAAATATTGCGGAAGGCGCGGCCCGGTCAAGCGATAAAGAATTTATACGATTTTTATATTATTCTTTGGGTTCATTAAGTGAACTGGAAACGCAATTCATCGTTTCAACAAGGCTGAAACTGCTTAAAGACGTAGACATAAGCGATGAAATGATCAACATAAAACAAATGATCCTCGGCCTGATCCGCTTCTTAAAAAACAGGAACAGACATTAACCCGGATCACAAAAAACGCTTTACGACTTACGACTCACGACTTACGATTCGAACGCTCTTCTCACCTTCTCCGGCATATAGGCGGGCTTTCCCTTTTCGTTCACGAAGACCATGACGGTCTCCGCCGCGGCGATCAGGGTGCCGTCGTCCTTCAGGATCTTATAGTCGAGAACGATGGAGGATTTTCCCAGTTCGCGGACGGTCGCGTTGATATGGAGCAGGTCGAAGAGGTAGGCGGGGCTTTTGTATTCGATGACGACCTTTGCGATCACGGGAAATTTTTTCCAGGCGCGGAAATCGTCGAAATTGATGCCGGCTTCGCGGAGATAGTCCCCGCGCGCCGCTTCGAGGTATTTGGCAAAGGTGCCGTTGTTCACATGTCCGAACGAATCGAGTTCGTAACTCCGGACCCTGAGGCTTGTCGTCCAGGTTTTCATCCCAGCGCGTCTCCTTTTTTAAGGTAAAGCACGATAAATCCCGCCAGCGCAAGCATCCCGAAGGAAGCCATGCTCAGCCAGAACAGTCTGACATCGGGGATCAGGTCCATCATGATGCCCCCGATAAAGGGACCGAGGGACCATCCCAGGGTGCTGACCGAGGAATAGATGCCCTGATAGCGGCCGTATTGTCCCGTTTTTGACATATTCGCCGCAATGGTGTTGCCGCTGGGTCCCGCGAACATCTCGCCGAAGGTGAAG
>CALMFL010000143.1 GCA_937862595.1 uncultured Fidelibacterota bacterium | reverse complement strand
CTACGGCCCCGAAATGCGAGGCGGAACGGCGAACTGCAGCGTCAAGGTCTCCGACCGGCGCATCGCCTCTCCCCTTGTTGACGACCCGACGGTCCTGGTCGCGATGAACAAACCCTCCCTGAAACGTTTCGAAGCGGACGTTCAGCCCGGCGGGATCATTCTTTATGACAGCGGACTGATCGATACGCCGCCGGAACGCACGGATGTCACCGTCATCGGCATTCCGGCAACGGACGAGGCGGACAAGCTGGGGTCGACCAAGGCGGCGAACATGATCATGCTGGGCGCCTACGCCAAACTGCGCGGCTATCTCTCCGAAGCATATGTCCAGAAGGCCTTGCCTCTGATCATCAAAAATAAAGAATTCCGCGAACTGAATGAACGGGCCTTCAAACGGGGCATGGAACTGGCCGAATAAGTTGTTTTCAAATGGTGCGAACGGCTCTCCGAAACCATCATCCGGTGGTGCGGAGAGCGTTTGCTATGGTGCCGGAAAAGGAGTGTCCTTTGCCGGAATACTTCTCCCGGACGCGTCCGCCGCGATGTCCGCAACCGCTTTTCTTTCGGTAAATCGTATACTGCATTTTCACCCCTGTTGTTTTATTTTGTTCTTGTTAAATAAAATTATAAGTGTCATATTTTGTTTTGATTAACTTTAACGCTAACGGGAAATGCGCATGAGCGCAGGGTTCCCTTCAACTATTCGCAGAAATTATGGGAGGCATAAAATGAAAAAGTGCATCGCTTTGCTCATGGTCCTGTCTATGGCCTTTATGGTTTCGGGATGCTTTGACGATCCCGACGACGAAGATTACATCCTGACGCTGATCGCGGCCGGCAGGGACGGCGGAAGCACCGTTCCCGAAGAAATCTATGAAAAAGAAGGCACTCAGATCACCTTGCCGGGACCGGATTCCTATTCCCGTCTGGGGTTCACCCTGGCGGGCTGGAATACCGAGGAAGACGGATCCGGCACCGTCTATCTGCCGGGCGCTTCATTTACCATGCCCGGAGAAAACAACACGCTTTATGCTCAATGGTCCTTTGCGCCTTCCACCCTTGATTACCGGGACTTCGCTACCGTAACGGGCGGAACCTATACCCATACCGACACCTCGGGATATGAAACACATTCCTATACGCACACCCTCGATCCTTACCGTATCGCGAAATACGAAGTCACCTACGAACTGTGGTACGTCGTCTACCTCTGGGCCTGCGACAACGGATATGAATTCGATATCGATCATCTTGGCGCCGAAGGCCATCCCGGCAGTTACGGAAGCTTCCCCGGCGGCGATAAGTTTGAACCCGTTCAGAATATCGGCTGGTGCGACGCGATCGTGTGGTGCAACGCCTACAGCGAGCTGTCGGGGTACACCCCCGTATACCTGAGCGCGGAAGAAACGGTCCTCCGGGACGCCGGCGACAACAATGCCTGCAACCAGGCGCTCTGGGACCACGATGCGGACGGATACCGCCTTCCCTCCGAGGCGGAATGGCAGTACGCTGCAAGCAACCGCGGCACGCTTCCCTATGATTACCCGGCAGGCAGCAATGACAGCTATCTCAATGAAGCCGCCAACGTCCTGGTGGCCTGGTACCGCCCAAACGCCTACAGTGTCGGAGAAAGTCATCCGGATTACGGGACCCATCCGGTGGGAACCAAGGATGCGAACGCCCTTGACCTCTACGACATGAGCGGAAATTCCACCGAATGGTGCTGGGACTGGTATGCCGCTTCCCCGACGGAAGCCCAAACGAACTATACCGGACCGGAAACCGCTTCGCGCCGGGTCATGAGGGGCGGATCATACGGGGATTACGCTCAGTATATTATTGTGGGGGCGCGGATGTCCGGGGATCCCGCAACGACTTCCTGCGGCTATCGCCTGGCGCGGAACGCCGAATAAAATGCGGAACGTAAGGACGCGATTGATCGCGTCCTTTCCATATACTGTTTTGAATATTATCTCCATCGTTCTATATTCACGATTATGATAAGCGATTCGGAGCTCTTGTGACGGCAACAAAGGAACTATCCGGACGTATTGCGTCCGTCGATGTCTTTCGGGGAATCACCATCCTGCTGATGATCTTCGTGAACGACGTGGCGGGCGTCCGCGACATTCCCTTCTGGCTGAAACATGCCGCACCGGGTTCGCCCGGCATGACCTTTGCGGATGTCGTTTTCCCTGCTTTTTTGTTCATCGTGGGCTTGTCGCTTCCCTTCGCCCTTGCGCAGCGGAAAAAGAAATATCCCGGACAGCCCTTGTTCCTGCACGTCCTAACACGCACCGCCGGCCTTCTGGTCCTGGGACTGCTGATGCTGAACGGACCGGCGGTAAGTTCCATGAACGCGGCTTGGTGGAATGTCCTGATGTATGCCGGCGCGATCCTTTTCTGGGCGGCATATCCGGAAAACGAAAAACGAAAAGCAATTTTTCCGATCCTGAAATGGACCGGGTTTGCGCTGCTGGTCTTTCTTCTGGCGATCTACCGGCGGGGTTCCGGGGACACTCTCTCCTGGATCCAAACCGGCTGGTGGGGCATTTTGGGAGAGATCGGCTTTGCCTATGCCGCTACGGCGCTCCTCTACCTTCTTTTCAGGGACCGGCCTGCTCTCCTGCTCTCTATTCCCGCCCTGTGCATTCTGCTCTATATTGCGGACCGTTCGGGACAGCTTGACTTTCTCGGACGGATCAGAACGGTCTTCTATCCCGGAAGTCATTTCGGCACGCATGTGCTGATCAGCTTCAGCGGCCTCCTTTGCGGACACTGGCTCTTCGGGCGCGGTCCGGGGGATCATCGCGCTTACCTGAAAAAGCTGGGGATCTTCGCCTTGCTGTGCGGCCTGGCGGGATATGCGCTGTACGGACTTTACGGCGTCGACAAGATCGCCGCAACACCGTCCTGGGCTTTGTTCAGCACGGCTATCTGCATCCTGATCTTCATGCTGTGCTACGGGGTCCTTGACGTCGGAGGAAAAAAGGGAGCCTATCCGTTCTTTAAACCGATCGCCGTCAACCCTCTCCTGGCCTACCTTCTGCATGTGATGCTGATCTATGTGTTCCGCCTGGCGGGGTTTGCTTCTTTTTACGGCTCGCAGCTGGGCGCCGGCATTATCGGCATCCTGAGAGCGGCCGCCTATACGGGATTCATTTATCTGATCACGCGGCTGCTGACAAAAGCGGGCGTAAAACTGAAACTTTAGGTGTGCTAAGGGACGAGAGAAAATACTATTCAACCCCTAACGGGGTTGTTCATATAAGGGAGTACGTTTCTATTGCTGTTCAACCCCTGGCGGGGTTGGCATTAAGTAAATGTCCCATGGATGAAGAATGGCTGTATTGTTCTTCAACCCCGCCGGGGTTGTTCGGTAGATGAATAGTCAGAGTTATATTCTTCTTCAACCCCTAACGGGGTTGTTCATATAAGGGGGTACGTTTCTATTGCTGTTCAACCCCTGGCGGGGTTGTTTGTATATGGTGCACGTTTTTTTTATTCACGCTCCCACTGCCAGGGTTGGCATTAAGTAAATGTCCCGTGGATGAAGAAGGGCTGTATTGTTCTTCAACCCCGCCGGGGTTGTACGGTAGATGAATAGTCAGTGTTATATTCTTCTTCAACCCCTAACGGGGTTGTTCATATAAGGGAGTACGTTTCTATTGCTGTTCAACCCCTAACGGGGTTGGCATTTGGAAATGCCCCGCTGTATTATTCTTCAACCCCTAACGGGGTTGACCTGAAATAATGTATCATATATGAAAGCAGAGTGTGTTTTCGTTCAATCCTGTCGGGATTTGTATTCTTCTTCAATCCCTAACAGGGGTGTCGGGAAGAGGAGCGTTCGTCTATCGTTTTTCAACCTCTAACGGGGTTGTTCGTCAGATGGACGAAGGAAGATGAGAAGAGGGGAAAATGGGAAGTTAGGAAGTTAGGCCGGCGAAACGGGCTGAAACAAAAATGCTGCACCCCGAGGAGCGGCGCGGTTCTGCACGTCGGCCCTTAGGGCGTGAAACAGCAGGGCCGTGGTTTTATTTTATGACGAAGGGGAACGCGGCGTTCGGCTTCGGCGGGAGATAATTAGATCTTGAACAGCATCTCCGCATAGGTCGGCATCGGCCAGCTTTCCTTGTCACAGATCATTTCCAGGGCATCGGCGGTTTCGCGCAGAATTTCCATTTTGACCGTGACAACATCCCGGACAAAGCGCGCTTTCTGCTCTTCTTTCATGACCTTTTCTTCTTCAACCGCACGTTTCAATTCATCCAGCGCTGTATTGAAGGCGGTAAGCTTTTCACTGCTTTCGTTCAGGAGGCGCACATGCAGCCCGTTGTCCGCGCCGACCGCTTTGATGTCGTGGGCGGTCCGGGCAAGCTTGCCCTGATAGGCGATGAATGCGGGCCGGATCTCCCGTTCGGCCATGCTGAGCATGGTGGCGGCTTCGATCATGTTCTTGAGCGTATAGTTCTTCAGGAGGATCTGCGTCCTGGCAATCAGTTCGTTCCGGCTGAGGACCCCGTGTTTTTCAAAAAGGGCGACGTTCTTTTCCGACGTAAAGACGGGAAACACATCCACGCTTTTCTCATAATAGGGAAGTCCGCGTTTTTCAGCTTCTTCATACCAGGCCCCGGAATATCCGTCGCCGTTGAAGATGATGCGCTTATGGTTCATGTACACGTCCCGGATGATCGCGGTGACGGCCCGGTTGATATCTTCGGCGTTTTCCAGGCGTTCCGCGAATTCCTGCAGCTGATCGGCGATGATCGTATTAAGGATCATGTTCGGCCGTGCCAGAGAGGCCTGCGACGAGACCATGCGGAACTCGAATTTGTTGGCGGTGAAGGCGAAGGGCGAGGTGCGGTTGCGGTCCGTATCGTCGCGGGAAATGTCGGGCAAGGCGGACACGCCGGGTTTAAAGATGTCGGATCTGCGTTTGGCGCCGGGTTTTCCGGTGGCGATATTGTCGAGGATCTCGGTCAGGGTGGCGCCCAGATAGATCGAGATGATCGCGGGGGGCGCTTCGTTGCCCCCGAGACGGTGGTCGTTCCCGGGCGTGGACGCGGCGAGGCGCAGAAGGTCGGCATGAATATCGACGCCCTTGATGACGGCGGAAAGGAACAGCAGGAAGGTCGCGTTGTCTTCCGGGGTTTTTCCCGGACTTAAAAGATTGATGCCGTCGTCGGTGCTGACGGACCAGTTATTGTGTTTTCCGGATCCATTGATGCGGGCAAAGGGTTTTTCATGCAGGAGGCAAACCAGCTTGTGCTGGCGGGCGACGCGTTTCATGACGTCCATCACCAGGTGGTTCTGGTCGATGGTCACGTTGCACTCCCCGTACACCACGGCCAGTTCGTACTGGTTGGGAGCCACTTCGTTGTGCTTCGTCTTAGCCGATATGCTCAGTTTCCACAATTCCATGTCCAGGTCGTTCATAAAACGCGATACGCGTTCCTTTATGCTCCCGAAATAATGGTCGTCCAGTTCGTGGCCCTTGGGCGCGGGTGCGCCGAACAGCGTACGTCCGGTCATTTCCAGGTCAAGGCGCTTGTTGTAATACGTTTCGTCGATCAGAAAGTATTCCTGTTCCGGACCGACGCTGGGAACGGCGTATTTGGCGGTGGTGTTGCCGAGCAGGCGCAGAACGCGGATGACCTGCCAAGACAGTGCTTCGATCGCCCGCAGAAGCGGAGTTTTTTTATCCAGCGCTTCGCCGGTATAGGAATAAAATGCGGTGGGGATATAGAGCGTTTTGCCGTTTTCGTCGTCTTTGATAAAGGCCGGGGAGGTGACGTCCCACACCGTGTAGCCGCGGGCTTCGAAGGTGGCCCGAAGTCCGCCGTTCGGGAATGAAGAGGCATCCGGTTCGCCCTGGATGAGCTCCTTGCCCGAGAATTCCATGATAATGCTGCCGTCCCCGTTGGGAGAAATGAAGGATTCGTGTTTTTCCGCGGTGATCCCGGTGAGCGGCTGGAACCAGTGCGTGTAATGCGTGGCGCCCTTTTCGATCGCCCAGTCCTTCATGGCGTTGGCAACGATCTCCGCCGTGTTCACATCAAGCTGGCGGTGTCCCTTGATGATCTGTTTCAGAACCTCATAGACATTTTTGGGTAAACGCTGGCGCATGACCGCATCTCCAAAAACATTTACACCAAATACTTTCAAAATATCGGAGTCTGTGCTTTTCATCGGGACCTTCCTTTTTTGAGTGCTCAAAAATCTGCGCAAAATTATCACACAAATTCTTGAATGACAACAATTATTTTAAGATACATGATTAATATTTGATTATCAATCGCTAATTACGATTATCTTTGAAGATTTGTAAACAATATTAAGAATATGCCGTTATTTATTCACACTTTACGATGAAATAGTTCTCGATCTTCTGCGCCATGCGTTTTGCAAGGGCCCTGCCGAGAATTCCGCCGGCCAGCAATCCGGCGCAACCGCAGGCGAACTGAAGGAGTTCGGGAGGAAGCGGGACCGGCGGGATCAGGCGCCCGAGCAGGATGCCGGCCGTAAAGAAGACGAGCGGGATGCCGTAAGCCAGCAGGGCGGTTTTTGTCAGGATATTCCGGCCTTCTTCCACCTGCACCCTGTCCCCCGTATGAAGGTCCGGCCGGTCTTTCAGGACCATCAGGTTCTCCTCGCACTTGCCGGTCTTGCAAAACGCCCGGACAGCGCAGGCCTCACAGGCCGTCGCTTCCTTCTCGATCCGGATGGTCATCATTCCGTCTTTTTTGTCTGTGATAATTCCGTGGATGGGCATATGAGCGTAAGGGGTGATGTGTTTATGAGTTTATGGGTTGATGAGTTGATGGGTTGATAATTTGCTCTCCTTTTCTCCTCTTCTCCATCTCGCCTCCTCTCCTTCTCTCCATTTCTCCATTAATTTCCGTCTACCGTCTTCTGACTTCTGCCTTCCGTCTTCTTCTTTTTAATATGTTCGATCGCCTCGT
>CALMFL010000142.1 GCA_937862595.1 uncultured Fidelibacterota bacterium | reverse complement strand
TTACCCGGGCGAGGTAACCCGGATAGTGGTCCGGTGGGCACCTCAGGATATCCTGGTAGGAGCCGCCACATTAGGGACAAATTACTATCCCTTCGACCCGATAACTCTCGTTAACGGTGTCGGCTATGTCTGGCACTGCCACATCCTCGACCACGAAGACAACGAGATGATGCGCACCTATACGGTGATGAGCGCACGGCAGCCGATCTGGTAAAACGCGGGCTGCTCTTTGCGTTGCGTTGAAATCAAGAGGGGCCTTCGGGCCCCTCCTTTTCCCGCAGACCCTTATGAGCGGATCGCCCGCACCCGTGCCGGGCGAGAACCTCCACGGCTCCGGCCTTTCGTCAAACTGCGGGAGAAAACAGGGCGCCGCCCGTTCACAAGAAGGCATGTTCAGGCGGCCGGCGGGAAAAAGAACCGCGACAAAACGGAGAAATATGATAAGAAGGAGACAGGCGTTTTTGCCGCTGATTGCGGCAATTTTTTTTTGGTCCTTGGTTTTCTTGCGGCCCGTGAGTCAGGGGCGCAGACCCATCTAAGAAAAATGAACATCACGGGGAAAATCGCCGAAGCGCGGCATGGCTACATCATACGCGGCAAGGTGCCGGCCGAGGTCTTCACGATCCTCAACCCGGCGCCGGACAAATTTAATGCGTTTGTAAAGAGCGAAAAGACCGTTTCCTTAGAGGCCCGCGTTTCAGGGGACAGTGTGGAGATCGAGACGATCGACGCCAGGGACTACCCTTAAGGGACCCTTAAATGCTTGATTGCCCGGCACTCACAGTTGTAATAATATTTTATCTGGCATGGCTATCTGAGGGTAATGCGAGGATATGAAAAAATTTATTGTCGCAGCAGTTGTCCTCTCCGTCGCGGTCCTATCTTTTTATGCCGGTGAGCGTTACGGAAAAGGGCCTTCCGCCGGAGCGGGCTCACAGGATGAGCGCGAGGTGCTGTATTACGTGGATCCCATGACCCCGGGCTTCATATCGGACAAGCCGGGGATTGCGCCCTGCGGCATGCCGCTGGAGCCGGTATATGCCGAGGTGGGCGAGGGGCGGGAGGGGACGGAAGGGCTTGGGACGCCGCTGTCTTCCGGCGCGGTGAATGTCAGCCCGGCCCGGCAGCAGCTCATCGGGGTGAAGGTCAGCCCTGTTGAGGCAAAACCATTGACTTATAACCTTCGGCTCTACGGAAGGGTTGTTCCGGACGAAACAAAGGTCTATCTTGTGAATGCCTCGACGGACAGCTGGGTCCGGGAACTTTCAGATATGACCACCGGAAGTCTCGTCGCAAAAGACCAGCTTCTTGCCGAAGTCCTGGCCCCAGCCTTTTATAATGCGCAGGTAACGTATCTGGTAGCCATGGACAACCTGGACCGCATCCAACGGAGCCTGACCGGGCAGGTTCGGCCCAACCAGGCCGATATTGCCGATAATCAGATCCGCATGGCCGTTCAGGCCCTCCAGAACCTCGGGATCACCAACGCCCAGATCGAAAAACTCGCTAACACGCGGCAGGCGCGGCCGTACCTGCAAGTGCGGTCCCCGGTAGACGGCGTTTTGCTCAGTAGAAACCTTACCCTCTATCAGTGGTTCAAGGCGGGTGCGGAGTTTTACCGGATCGCGGACCTCGGCAGGGTCTGGGTTTACGCCGACGTTTATGAAGACGAGGTAATACACCTCCAACCCGGTTTGGAAGTGAAGCTGGTGCACAAACAGATGGGAAAGACCTTCGATGCCAGGATAAGTCAGGTTCTCCCCCTCTTTGATCCCGTGGCCAAAACCCTGAAGGTGCGCCTGGATGTGGACAATACTCAATATGATCTGAGGCCCGACATGTTTGTTGACGTAGAGATCCCGATCACTACGCCTCCGTCCCTGCACGTGCCGGCTGACGCCGTCATCGACTCCGGAACGCGGGCGATTGTCTATGTAGAGGCCGGAAGCGGATTTTTCGAGCCCCGCGAAGTGAAGACAGGCTGGCGGCTCGGCCGGCAGGTCGAGATCACCGGCGGCCTGATGCCCGGGGAAAAGGTGATCGTTTCCGGCAACTTCCTCATCGACTCCGAAAGCCGCATGAAGACCGCTGCTGCGGGCATGCAGGGCAAGCTGAGCCGGGACCCTGTCTGCGGGATGTATGTCGACGAGGAAAAGGCCGAGTTTTTAGGATTGACCGCGACCTACGAAAACGAGACCTATTATTTCTCCATGGACCAGTGTAAAAGCGAATTCGAGAAACAGCCGCAAAAGTACGCCCGAAAGGAACAGGCGGAAAGTAATAAAGAAGCCCGAGCCGTCATGCCGGGAATGGAGCGCAGCTGGGTGGATATGCTCCAACCTGCCAAGGGTGGCCACGTCAAGAAGAAGAGCGGAACCTATCCGGGGCAGGAGATGAAGCGGACCATCGGCACTCCGAGAAGTTCTCCGGGTGTTGTTGATTGGGACGGAGCGGCCCCGGCCAGGGAGTGGCCGCCGGGATGGGGGGGATTCCCCGGGGCAAAATATCTCGGGATTAAGCGCAAAACCGGAAACAGCCCCCCAAAACCATCGGACACGCCGGAAACCGGCGGCGGCAAGATCCCCGAAGTCGAACACGCCGGCCCTGAAGCGGCCCCGGCGACTGACTCCCACGACTCTATGATGACCCCTGAAACTCAACTTCCGCCGGCTTCCGACCGGCAGCGACCCGACGCCGAGTGATGATTGACCGCATCATAGACTTTTCCGTCAAGAATAAGCCGATCGTGTTCATGCTTGTCGCCGCCGCCTGCATCCTGGGCTGGTGGTCGATGCAGCGCGTGGCCCTTGATGCCATCCCCGACCTCAGCGAGACCCAGGTCATCATATACTCGCGCTGGGACCGGAGCCCAGACATCATCGAGGACCAGGTCACCTACCCCATCGTGACCGCCATGCTCGGCGGCCCCAGGGTAAAGGCCGTGCGGGGGTTTTCAGATTTCGGCTATTCCTTCGTTTACGTCATTTTCGAAGACGGCACCGACATCTACTGGGCAAGATCGCGCACCCTCGAGTATCTCTCCAGCGTCATTCCCCGCCTCCCTCAGGGGGTCCAGACCGAACTCGGGCCCGATGCCACCGGCCTCGGCTGGGTCTTCCAGTACGCCCTCGTGGACGAGTCAGGCAGACACAGCCTGGCCGACCTGCGCTCCCTTCAGGATTGGTACCTGCGTTACTATCTTAAGGCGGTTCCGGGCGTCGCCGAGGTGGCGGCCGTGGGCGGCTTCGTTCAGCAGTACCAGGTGAATGTCGACCCCAACCGCCTTCAGGCCTACAACATCTCCATCGGACGCGTGGTCGAGGCGGTGCGGTCGGGAAACGTGGAGGTCGGCGGCCGCCTGATCGAGTTTGGCGGCACCGAGTACATGGTCCGGGGGCGGGGATACGCAAAGACCCTGGACGACTTTGGCGATATCGTCCTTACGGCGACCGAGGACGCCACCCCCATCCGCATCAGGGACATCGGCGAGGTGACACTGGGTCCGGACTACCGCAGGGGCTTAGCGGATCTGGACGGAACCGGCGATACCGTTTCGGGGATCATTGTCATGCGGCAGGGCCAGAACGCCCTGACGGTGATCGACGCCGTGAAGGCAAGGCTCAAGGAAATCGAGCCCGGGCTTCCGGACGGCGTCAAGGTGGTCCCGGTTTATGACCGCTCCGACCTCATTCGAAGGGCCATCGGCACGCTGAAATCGACCCTGACCGAAATCATCATCACCGTGTCGCTGGTCATCTTTATCTTTCTCTGGCACCCCCCCAGTTCCCTGATTCCGATCATCACGATCCCCATCGCCCTGCTCATCTCCTTCATCCCCTTCCGGGCCATGGGCATCACCGCCAACATCATGTCGCTGGGCGGCATCGCCATCGCCATCGGCGCAATGGCGGACGCGGCCATCGTCGTGGTCGAGCAGACCCACAAGCGGCTTGAAGAGTGGCAGAAGAAGGGGGGGCAAGGAGACTATCGCGTGGTGATGGTCGCTGCCATCAAGCAGGTCGCGGGTCCGAGCTTTTTCGCCCTGCTCGTCATCGCCGTATCGTTTCTGCCGGTGCTGACCCTCGAAGCCGAGGAGGGCCGGATGTTCAAGCCCCTGGCCTACACAAAGACGTTCGTCATGGTCACCGCCGCCTTTCTTGCCATCACCCTCGACCCGGCGCTCAGGCTTCTCTTTACGAACGTCAGGAACTTCGGCTTCCGGCCGCGCTGGCTCAGCAGAAGCTTTAACGCCGTGTTTGTGGGAACGATCCGGTCTGAAGACCAGCACCCCATCAGCAGACGTTTGATCAGGCTCTATGAACCCGTTGCATCTTGGTCGCTGAGGCACAAGTGGCGGGTCATCGAAATCGCCGTCGTGATCGTGCTCGTCACGGTGCCCGCATTCATGAAGCTCGGCTCGGAGTTCATGCCTCCCCTTGATGAGGGGGCGATCTTCTATATGCCGACGACGATGCCGGGAATATCCATCACCGAAGCGCAAAAACTGCTTCAGGTGACCGACCGGATCATCAAGCAGTTCCCGGAGGTGGATCGGGTGCTCGGCAAGGCAGGACGGGCGGAGACCTCCACCGATCCGGCGCCGCTTTCCATGCTCGAAACGGTGGTCATGTTAAAGCCGGAGTCGGAGTGGCGCAAGGTCGGCACCTGGTATTCCGCCTGGGCGCCCGAATGGCTCAAAGGGATATTGCGGCGCATCACGTCGGACCACATTTCGCGCGAGGAGCTTGTGAATCGGCTAAACGGCGCCCTTAAAATTCCGGGGCTGTCCAATGCCTGGACCATGCCCATCAAGGCCCGTATCGATATGCTCACCACCGGGATCCGGACCCCCGTGGGAATCAAAATCACCGGAGCCGACCTCAAGGTGATCGAACGGATCGGCACCAAGGTCGAGGAGCACCTGCTCTCCGTAAAGGGAACGCGGAGCGTCTTTGCCGAGCGGACCGGCGGCGGCTACTTTCTGGACATCCGGTGGAAAAGAGAGGAGCTCGCCCGGTTCGGACTGAGCATCGAGGAGGCGCAGAAGGTGGTGTTGAACGCCATCGGCGGTGAAAACGTCACCACCACGATTGAGGGCCGCGAACGCTTTCCGGTCAATGTCCGCTATAAGCCGGACTTTAGAACGGATTTCGGTGCACTCGGACGGCTTCTGGTTCCTGCGCTGGGGGGCCGGCGGCAGATCGCCCTGAACCAGCTTGCCGACATCACGGTGGCCAGCGAGCCCGCCATGATCCGGGACGAGGACGGACTGCTCACCGGCTATGTCTTCGTCGACGTTGCCGGCAGAGACCCTGGAAGCTATGTGAAAGAAGCCTCGGCCATGCTGAGGGAGGCCATTGAGCTTCCGGTCGGCTATGCCTTGATCTGGACCGGCCAGTACGAGGCCATGCAGCGGGTCAAAGCGCATCTGAAGGTGATCGTTCCGCTGACCCTGTTCTTCGTCTTCCTTCTCCTTTACATGAACACGAAATCCATCACCAAGACCCTTATCGTTCTGCTGGCAGTGCCGTTCTCGGCGGTGGGCGCGGTCTGGTTTCTCTATCTGCTCGGCTACAACATGAGCATTGCCGTCTGGGTCGGGCTCATCGCCCTGCTGGGGGTGGATGCGGAGACCGGCGTCTTCATGCTGCTTTATCTCGACCTTGCCTACGAGCGGGCAAAGCGCGAGGGTCGCCTGCGAAGCCTTTCGGAGTTAAGGGAGGCAATTCTCGAAGGTGCGGTCCAGCGCCTCCGGCCGAAATTCATGACCGTCGCCACCATGTTCATCGGGCTCATCCCCATCATGTGGTCCACCGGCACCGGCGCGGACGTCATGAAGCGGATCGCCGCACCCATGATCGGCGGCGTCTTCACCTCTTTCATTTTAGAATTAATGGTTTACCCCGCAATCTATGAAATCTGGAAATGGCACTTTGAAGTCAAAAAAACATCGGTGCTTTCCAACTGAACGACTCCGGCAATTTGCGGTCTCAATTACGGCAGGACTCCGGCTGAAAAGCTCTGGAGGAAAAAAGTCATTTTTTTCCGAAAGCAAATCCAGCGAGCCCACATTGACCGGCGGAGCCCTGTGTGGTAGGGTTTAACGAAAATTCGCCCGTTTTCGATTCCATGGATCAAACGGGTAATCGACGAGGAGAAAGCGGTTTTGAGCCATCGCCGAAAAGCAAATTTCATCCGTGGTGCGGCCCTGGGCGCCGTCCTGTTGGCGATAGCGACAGGGCTTGCGCAGGCAAGCGACCCGGTCAAGCCCGCCACGAAAGACAAGTGCCCGGTGTGCGGGATGTTCGTTTATAAGTATCCCGACTGGCTCGCGGAAATAATTTTTAAAGACGGGACCGTTGTTTTTTTTGACGGGGCCAAAGACATGATGAAATATTATTTGAACCTTAAGAAATACAGCCCCGGCAAGAGCATAAGGGATATCGCGGCCATCTATGTCAATGAATACTATGAAATGAAACTGATCGACGCCAGGAAGGCCTTTTTTGTCACGGGCAGCGATGTCTACGGGCCCATGGGACACGAACTGTTACCCTTAAATACCCAAGAGGATGCAAGAGCCTTCATGATCGATCACAGAGGCAAAAAGGTCCTACGGTTCGAAGAGATCACACCGGCAGTGATATTGAAACTGGATTGAGCGCTCCCGGTTCCCGGATCGGAAATCAGACGACGCGAAGGAAGGAGGTTGGCGGCCGCCGGCCATGGTAGTGAGAAAATCAACCGGATTCCTGATACTTCTCTTTGTGGGCAGCCTGGTCATGGCGGGTCTTTTCTTTATCCACCCGCGCCTTCATAGGGATGATTGCGAGAGGGGCCTGGCGAAGCGCAGACACCTGGTCCGCGAGCTTCAGCTCACGGATCTCTGTCTCTTTACCGAGGCCCGCTACACCAGGCATCTTTCCCAGGCCGACCTTCACTCTCCTTTTCAGGATTACCCGATGGCTTTCGAGCACTTTCCGTCCGGGTCTCTGGTCCTGCCGCCCGGGCATCTGGCGCGATGACGGCCAGGGATAATCAGGATGCGCGATTCGGCAAATGCAGGGTATGGGTTCGCAGCGTGAGACGTCTCGGCCCCTCTCGGGAGCAGGGGACTGCGGTCTCCGTTTTCAAGAGATCAAAGCTGAAAACAACCCTATTGATACTCCCTCTTCGAAATCCTTGAGGGGCAAAAGACAATCTTCGAGTTACTGTCGAATATGAAATGGATTGAACGGCAACGCGCCTTTATTGACTTCACGCTTTCCTCCCTATGGAGGCGAAAGGCGAAAAATCTTTCGCTCCTGATGGTCTATGCGCTGGTCATCTTCCTGCTCTCCTCGGTCATCTTTTTTACCCAGGCCTTACGGAAGGAAGCGGAGGCCGTTTTGGATGGCAGCCCGCAAATGATCGTACAACGCACGGTAGGTGGCAGGCATTCGCTCATTCCAACGGATTACGCGGAAAAGATCGTTCAGATCCGCGGGACTTCCTCCGTAAAACCCCGGCTCTGGGGGTACTACTATCATCCGGCGACTCGGTCCAATTACACCATCATGGTTCCGGAAAACTACCCCCGCCCGGACGACACCGTTGAAATCGGCGCGGGTGTTCTCAGAACATGGGGACCCCTGAGGGATGGCAGCTTTTACTTTAATGCTCACGACGGGGAGACGGTCTTTCTGAAGGCGATCAACACGATGACGAACGAAACCGACCTCGTCTCGGCCGACCTGATCCTCATGTCCGAAACCACTTTCCGGAAGATTGCCGGCGTTCCGGAGGGCTATGCCACCGACCTGACCGTACGCATCCGGAATGAACGTGAGAGTCAGACCATCGCAAGGAAAATCATCCACGTTCTTCCGGACACACGGCCCATCCTGAAGGAGGAGATCATCCGGACCTACAGTTCTATCTTTGACTGGCGCGGGGGGTACGTCATCGTTCTGCTCGGGGGGGGCGTTCTGGCTTTCTTTATCTTTGCATGGGACAAGGCAACGGGACTCAGCGCCGAGGAGAAGACGGAAATCGGCATCCTGAAAGGCATCGGATGGGATACCTCGGACATACTGACGATGAAGTTCTGGGAAGGGGCCGTCATTTCGCTCACCGCATTTTTACTGGGGGTGATCAGCGCATACGTGCACGTCTATTTTGCATCAGCGACACTATTTGAACATGCCCTGAAGGGGTGGGCCATACTCTACCCGGAATTCACCCTCAGGCCCTCGGTCAACGCGTTTCAACTGGCGATCCTGTTCTTTCTGACCGTGGTGCCCTACACGCTGATTACCATTGTCCCTACATGGAAAGTTGCGGCTACTGATCCGGACGTGGTGATGAGACATTAATTCCGTCCGTCGGAGGAAGGAAGGCAAGGGGCTTGTGATTCAATTGGCGGGCATAAACAAGACGTTCAATGTCGGAAAACCCAATGAGTTTAAGGCCTTGAAAGGGATCGACCTGGAAGTCGCCCTGAATGAGGTGAGTGTGTTCATAGGGCCCAGCGGTTCGGGAAAGACCACCCTTCTGAGCATCCTCGGGTGCATGTCCCGGCCTACCTCCGGAAGGATCTGGCTGAACGAGCGGGAGATTACAAGTCTTCCCGAACGGTTTGCGGCGGAGGTCAGAAGAGAAACTTTTGGTTTTATCTTTCAGAATTATAACCTGATCAAGGGGATTACGGTATTGGAAAATACCATGCTTCCGGCTTACCCAACCGGGATAGGACACCGGGTGATCAGGGACCGTGCGGTTTCCATTCTGGAAAGGCTCGGTATCGAGTCAAAGGCTCGGGAGCCGGTAGAGCATCTGTCCGGCGGGGAGCGGCAGCGGGCAGCTATTGCCCGGGCCCTGATCAACAGGCCCTCCATCGTCATTGCCGATGAACCCACCGCCCACCTGGACTCCGCTCTCGCCCGGATGCTTCTGGATATCTTCGCCGGATTAAAGCAAGAGGGAAAGACCATCCTGATCGCGTGTCACGATCCCCTGGTATTTGAATCTCCCGTCGTGGACCGGGTCATCTCCATGAGGGACGGCGGGATCGTTTAAAATGATCATTAATCCCGCCATTATTGCATTGATCCTGGGGTCCTTGATGATCTCGGCCTTCGCCTTTTATGCCCTGGCCACGGCTTTCCGCATTTTAAAGCATTGGGATGTCCGCAGCGGCAGCGAAGTTCAGGTGGCCCTCGAAAGGAAGACCTATCTCATATCCACCATCTTCAGCTATCTGCTGGGATTTGAACTCTTCTCCCTCTTGCTTTTCGTCTATACCGCAGACCATATCCACGACCTCTTTGTGGGGGCCATGTGCGCAGCGGGTTCCCTCAACGTCAACAACTACGGCTACCCCACCCTGATCCTCAAAATTATTACCTTCATGTTCTGCGGCGTGTGGATGATCATCAATTATACGGACAACCGGGCGTGCGACTACCCGTTGATCCGTCCCAAGTACAAACTCCTGATCCTTTTAACGGTGCTGATCGGTGTGGAGACCTTCTTTCAGACCAACTACTTTACAGGGCTCATGGCCGATGTCATCACCTCCTGCTGCGGCACCCTTTTCAGCGATGAAACAAGAGGCATCTCAGGCGAGATGGCGAGTCTTCCGCCTCACAGCATGAGGATCGCTTTCTATCTTTCAGTGATTCTGACATTGAGGGTGGGAATCCATGTCCTCGTAACCGGAAGAGGCGCCACAGCCTTCGGCCTGTTGTCCGGGGTATCGACAGTGGTGTCTTTGGCTGCCGTGGTTTCCTTTATTTCTCCTTACTACTACGAGCTGCCCACGCATCACTGCCCCTTCTGCCTGCTCCAAAAGGAATACCACTTCATCGGGTATCCGCTCTATCTATCCCTCTTTCTGGCAGGCATTACAGGCATGGGGGCGGGCGTAATCGATCGCTTGAAGGGCTCCCAATCCCTTTCAGAGGTGATACCCGCTCTACAGAAACGTCTCAGCATGTTTTCTATGACAGGCTTTATCACCTTTGCGGTGATCGCCACATATCCCATGATGTTCGGTGATTTCAGGCTTATCTTTTAACCCTCGAGCAGCGGATGAGGAATACAAAATTATGCTTGTGAAAATCTTAAAAAGCCAACAACTTTTA
>CALMFL010000141.1 GCA_937862595.1 uncultured Fidelibacterota bacterium | reverse complement strand
CTGGAGGCTTTTCGGGTTCGCTTGCTTCGGAGAGCTGAAGGGGCATCGGGGCCTTGATAAAGAAATCGTCGATATTGCTGTTGATTTCGACGACCGTGGTCTCGGCAACGACAGACTTCTCAGGAATGCTATCGGTCTTAAAGGATTTCCAAAAGGCCAGCTGTTCAAAAGAATCGAATTTTGTCGGGACGACATAAAGCACAATAAATATCAGGATGATCAGCAATAAGGGCAGAAACCACCGCCAGGCCGATTTCTTCTTTTTTTCTTCGATCACAAAGGTGGGCATGATCTTTTTCTCGTTTTTGGGAGCCGGGGGAGGAGGAGGTGCCGGAGCGGGTTTTTCGGTCCGTATGTCGGGCGTGAAATCGCCGAAAACAACGGATTCTTTCTTTTTTTCCAGCGGCGCGGGTTCTTCCTGCTTCGGAACGACAGGCGCCTTTTTCGGTTCTCTCTTTTTGATCGTCTTCGTTTTCAGTTTCTCATATTTTTCATTTACTTTTTCGCGCAGTGATTTTTCGGCTTTAAAAACGATCTTTTTATGCGCCTCGATGAGGGCTGTCTTGCCGGTTTTCGGATTCAGGGTCTCTCTTTCCGCAACTTCCTGTAATTTGAAGATGCCAAGACCCTTGATGTTCACGTTCTCGTCCTTCCGCAAACCTTCCTGTACCGTTGTGAAGACATCCTTGATGAATTTATTTGAAAAGGCTTTGGTCCGTCCCGTAACGGCAGAAAATTCATCAACAAGCTGTTGATAGGTAATTTTGATCGCCATAGGTAGGTCCTTATTTAAGATCTTCTTTTAGCTGACTGGCGGCCGTAAAGTTCAGCAGCAGTTTTTTCGGCAGCAGCATATACTCGCCCGTAGCAGGATTGAACGACTGCCGGCTGCTCTTTTCCTTGACGGTAAACGTTCCGAACTGAGGAATGACAATACCGGTTTCATTCGCGAAATGCGATTGAATGATCGAGGACAAGGTCTCGTAGAGCTCTTTGCTTTCTGCTTTGGAAATTTCAGACTTTTCAGATACATTTTCAATTAAATCTGATGTGTTCATACATGCTCCTAGTAGATTACGATTTAAAAATATTGGTTTAAGGGCAGAAATGCAAGAAAAACGATTGAAATTACAGAAATACAGGCGATTAGATATTATTGGCAAATTATCTTGATTGTTATGAAAATTATCTCAACATTATGCCATGAAAAATTCGATCAAAAATCTTTCGTTTGAGGAGCTCCAGGATTGGGCGGTCATGAAGGGATTAAAGCCCTTCACCGGCCGGCAGATATTTGAATGGATATTCTCCGGGAGCGTCTTTGAAACCGCCGAAATGAAGAACATCGCCAAAACGACCCGGAGCCTGATCGACGAAGCGGGGCCCCTCGCACTGCTTCGTCCCGATAAACATGAGGTCAGCGATGACGACAGCAGCGAGAAATTTCTCTTTACCTGCCTGGACGGACAGTCCGTTGAAAGCGTTCTGCTGATCTCGGGTTCGCGGTATACCGCCTGCGTCAGCTCGGAAGTGGGGTGCGCCATGGGATGCACCTTCTGCCGGACCGGGGAGATGGGTTTGATCCGGAAACTGAGCTCCGGAGAGATCGTCGAACAGGTGCAAAGGATCCGGCAGATCAGCGGAAAGAGGGTCACCAATGTCGTGTTCATGGGCATGGGCGAACCCTTCAGCAATTATGACGAGGTCATAAAAGCCGCCGTTATCCTGAATCACGAAAAGGGACTTTGTATCGGCGCGCGGCGCATCACGATCTCAACATCCGGCATTGTTCCGCGCATGCTCGATTTCGCCCGGCTGCCCTATCAGTTCAAACTGGCCGTATCGCTCAATGCCGCAACGAACGTCAAACGCGACGCGCTCATGCCGGTCAACCGGAGCTATCCCCTTGAAGCCAGGTTCTGCTACACTACCCCTCCCAGGCG
>CALMFL010000140.1 GCA_937862595.1 uncultured Fidelibacterota bacterium | reverse complement strand
AGCAGGGACCTGACCGGGTACTACGCCCGGGTGCTTGATTCCGAAACGGATACGGCCCTCGAGGTCCTGTGCGATATCGTACGGAATTCAACCTATCCCAAAAAAGAGATCGAACGCGAAAAGACGGTCGTGATCGAAGAGATCCGCGACTCCCTGGACACCCCGCAGGATATTGCGAACGACGCCTTCATGGAGCAGATGTTCCCGGACCATCCCTACGGATTTCCCATCCTGGGCAAGGTCGAAACGGTAAGCTCCTTTACCGGCAGGACCCTTCGCGAGTTCGTCACGACCCGTTATACCACGGACCGGACCCTGATCGTTGCGGTCGGCTCCCTGAAGCATGACGAGGTGGTGAAAAAGGTCGAGCTTCTCATGGGCGATCATCAGACGGGGACCTACGTCCCCGCCGATGTCCCGCTGCGGGATCCCGTTGAGAAAATGCGCGCGATATCCAAGGATATTGCACAATCGCATTATATGATCGGCCGCAGGGCGATGGGCTACGCCGATGAACGCCGGACAACCTACACGATCCTCAATTCGATCCTGAGTGCGGGCATGACATCCCGCTTATTCCACAATATCCGTGAAAAATACGGCTTCGCCTATACGATCTACTCCTTTATCGACGCCTTTGAAACGACCGGTCTTTTCGGCGTGTATGTCGCGACGGACCTGAAGCATGTGGATGCCCTTCACGAGCTGATCTGGAAGGAATTCAACAAGCTGAAAAAAAACGGCATCTCAGGGGAAGAATTGGACAAGGTGAAAGCGCAGACGAAAGGCGCCCTGGTCATGGGGCTCGAAAGCATGTATAACCGGCTTGAACGCATGGTGCAGCAGCATGTCCGCTACAACAAGATCATCAGCATTGACGAATCGCTGAAACATATCGAAGCCGTCAGCGGAAAGGATATCCTGGAACTGTCACGGGAACTTTTCGATGAGTCGGCATTCCATTCGCTCTTATTAAAACCGAACAGGTGACGTCGTGAAATATCCCGTCCTTGCGTACCACAAAATATCCCGGCAATGGGAATTGTCGTTCACGATGATGTTCCCGGAGCATTTCGAACGCCAGATGCGCTATCTGGCCGCCAAAGGATATGTGGGGCGCAGTTTGCGGGAATACCTTGCGGACCCGAAAGAGAACGAGTTCGTGCTCACCTTTGACGATGCCTACGCATGTGTTTTTGAACATGCCTTCCCCGTACTGAAAGAACTGGGATTCCATGCGACGGTCTTTGTCCTTTCAGACTTTATCGGCAAGGACAACACCTGGGATTTTATCCCGGGGAAGATCTATTCGCGCCATATGAACCAAGAAGAGCTTCGGGACCTTCACGCTTCCGGCTGGGAGATCGCCTCCCACGGGAAAGCCCATCGCGTCATGGTGCGCATGACGGAGGAGGCGATCCGGGATGAGCTGTACCGCTCCCGCGATGTCATCGCTTCGATCATCCGGGATGATGTCCATACCTTCTGTTTCCCCTTCGGCGTCTACGACCAGCATGTCGTCGCGGAAGCCGGGAAGGCGGGGTATGAGCACCTGGTCGGATTTACCGGAAGATCCCGCTTCGGGGTCATCTCGCGATCGGCCGTTTACCGGGTGGCGGACAACCCGCATACCGTTCTCCGGAAAGTACGGATGGGCGCTTTCGGCATGACGGTCGAAAAGATCAAAGAACTGTTTTACCACTCTTTCTCCCTTCTGACACGCATCAAACAACGCTGTTCCGGACCCCGCTGAAGCGGACAAATAAATTATAAAATTTGCTTGATTATAAGATACTTATAGCATTATCTTTAAGTAATGTTAAATCATAGGCGAGCGCATGAAGACCCATAATATCAAAAAATTATATTATTCGATCAGCGAGATCAGCGAGATGCTGGACATTAAGCAATCCGTCATCCGTTATTGGGAATCCGAATTCAAGGAACTAAGTCCCCAGAAGAACCGTGCGGGGAACAGGATCTTTAAAAAGGACGATATCCCGCTTCTGCGCCTGCTCCATTATTATATCCACGGAAAGCACCTGTCGATCAGCGAGACCCGGGACATGATCCAGCATCTGAAAACCGAAGGCCTTTACAAGCGTAAACTTGACGAGCTTGAAGCGGAAGCCGAAAAGAACCGGCCCGTCATTCGAAGCGCAGAACCCGCGGAAAGCCCCGAAGACGCGCCCCGATTTCCTAAAGAAGACTCCCCGGAAGCCGAAGAGGATGAAGACGCCGTCATCTTCCCGCCCGATGAAGCGCCGGAGATCCTCCGTCCCGCGGAAGAACCCGCGCCTCAGGTTCCCGTCGCCGAACCGGTCCGGACGCCGGAACCTCCGTCCGTTCCCGTTCAGGATGATGCGCTTCGCAGCGAAATGCGAGAGCTGCTGCAAAAGATATCCGCAAACATACGGGATATCATCGGGATCCTGAACGAAGAAAAGCCATAAATCCCTTATAAATACTACGAATGATCCGCCGCGGAGGGACAAACCCCGCCTGCTCGGCTTTTAACCGGCCGGAGTGAGAAAAAACCTTTGCACTGCGGAATGAAATAGGTTAAATTAACCTGCTTTTTCGGAGCGTAGCGCAGCCCGGTAGCGTACTTGAATGGGGTTCAAGGGGTCGCAGGTTCAAATCCTGTCGCTCCGACAGCACAGAAAACAGGAGGAATCGAATTCTCCTGTTTTATTTTGTCATAGGATTATTTATATTTTTCCGGTATACATAATTAAATAACATGGTGAAAATATGATCGATATCAGAAAAGGCGCAGGCGGAAGAAAGGTTAAGCACGGAGTCGTTTTTCTGCTGGCCCTTCTTATGCTGAATTCCCTGACGGCAGCTTCGGAACTGCGGGGATTGGTCGTGCAGGGGTCGGATTGGGCCTTTGCCCAGGGCGCCGAAGCCATGCAGGCCGGTATCCGGGAGATCATGACGACCGCCCGGGAAAAAGGCTTCAACACGATCTTTTTCCAGGTGCGCGAAGCGGGCGAATGCTTTTATCCGTCTGAGAATGAAACATGGAGCGCCCTGTTCGGCGAACAGGACCCGGGATTCGATCCTCTTGCTTTCGCACTCCATGAAGCCCATCAGAACGGCATGCAGTTCCATGTCCAGATCGAGGTGCTTACCGCCTACAGTCTTGTCAATAAACCCAAGTCGGCGGACCACCTGTATATGCGCAACGGAGCGAAATGGGTGATCGCAGACGATAATTTCAAACCCGTGATCGGAGAATACGCCTATTATCTCGATCCGCTCAATCCCGAGGTCATAAGCTATCTGAAGCGGCAGGTCGCGGAGATCACCGGGCGCTATGCGATCGACGGGGTCTATTTTTCCCAGTTGCGTTTTCCCGATAACACGTATATCGCCAACCGCTCATTCCTTTCCTTCTACAATAATGTGAGTGCCTTCACCCTGAACACCAAGGAAGTCCTGGCGCAGGAGATCCTTACCTCATGCCTCGAAGCCCTTGTCTCTGAAATAAAACTTGTTAAACCCTACCTGACCGTTTTTGCCGAAACGGAACCGATGATCAGCCAGATCAAGGGGATCAAGGAACTGCTGCCTGCGGACAGCTACTATTTCCAGAACGGGATCTCCTGGCTGAAAGAAGGATTGGTCGATGTTCTTGTCCCGCGCATTCATGTGCGGTATAAGACCTTTGATGATCTTTATCTTTCTTATCTCAGGGAAGCCGAGGCCGTGTCCGGCTATATTGTCCCTTCACTGCGGGGGGATGTGGAAAGTTTTCATTCGGCCGACGTGGCCAAAGAGCTGGACCTTATCCGGAAAGAACAGGGAAAGGGCGCGATCGTCTTTTCCGCTTCGGATGTCATGAAAGGGCCTTCGCTTTTCGACGAAGCGGCGGAACTGCCCTTTCTTGCCCGCACGCATGAAAAAACAAGCGCCGCCGAGATCGATCTTTCATCAAAAAGCATCCCGAACGACATGGTTCGCCCGGGGAGCAACGGAAGGATCAGGATCGTGGATCAGCAGAACAGGCTCAATCTGATGCTGGACACGCTCCCGCGCACGCTTGCGCTCGAAACGCTCCGTGAAAAAATGAGGTATTCGACGCGGGAATGGGTCGTTCCGTACCGTTATGTGGCGGTTTCAAACAACGGACTCGAGCGCCCGGACCCCTTTATCGAATTGCGCCGCGCCCCGGGTTTTATGACCCCGGACTCCAGCTTTAACTTTTTGTTCCGCGCCAGCCCCGGCACGACCTGCATCAACGGAACCGAACTGATCGCCTATCCCCATACGCAGATCTTCTTTCAGGAAATCGCCTTCAGGCCTTTCGGAAAACGTACGATCGTCCGGGGGACCGTCAGCAAAGACGGCGAGACCCGTTTTTACGAAACCATCTATTACGGGAATATGCCGGATACCACGACAAAGCACGCCGTGATCATGAAGAGCGTCTCTCCGCAGGGCACCGTGGTCCTGCCGCCTGAGGACAAGCTCCGCATTTCGTTCCAGTCGCATCTTGCCGATGCGATGGACACGATCCTCTTATACGCGAACGGAAAAGCTTTTCCGCTGTGGCATAACGGGAGCCGCTATGTGGGAGAACTGCCCTGCGCCCTGTTCGCAGCGGAAGGTTCCGCCTATCTCCAGGTGGAGGCCCGGGACGTAAAAGGCAATAATTATTCCTACAACCTGCCGGTCAGCCTGAAAGTGCAGCCCGCATATAGTTTCCCGCTGATCGAAACCTTCGAGGATTTCGCGCAGGTGAGCTTCTCGTCGGGCGATGTCCGTCTGGGCGGCCC
>CALMFL010000139.1 GCA_937862595.1 uncultured Fidelibacterota bacterium | reverse complement strand
ATCTCGGGATCGCTGTCGTAAACGGCCAGGATCTTTTCGACCGCATCCTCAATGAGCTGGTCGTCCGAATCAAGCTGGACGTAGTATTTCCCGCGCGCCATTTTGGCGCCGAGGTTCAGGCAAAGCCCGATGCTGTTGATGTCCAGAACGACGAGGCGGACTTCCGGCTTTGCCGGATCGTACTTTTTGCCGCCTTCCATATAGTCGCGGACGACATCGGAGGTGGGGTCGTCGTCCCCGCCGTTGACCATGACAAGCACCTCGATATCCTGAACGGTCTGGCGCTGCACGCTTTCGATCGCGGCGCCGATGAATTCGGGCCGTTTCCCGACCGGGATAATGACGGAGGCTTTCAGGGTTGAGACGTCCTGATGTTTTCCCGTCTTCGGCATGAACACGCCCGGCGCCATATAGGCCCCGATGCGTTTCAGGTGGTCGGTCACAACGCGTTCCGCTTCCAGCTGGATGTCTTTTCCGGCCTTCAGGTAATCGAACACGTCCGCCTTTTTCCCCGCCGCCACAACGCGGTAGTAGGATCCGCTGTAGCGGTTGGCGATGCGGTAAAGTTTATATTTCTCCGATATTTTCAGACGCATATCGTAATAATGGTTGTATTTCACGGATTCATCGAATCCGCCGATGGCTTCCAGCGCTTTCTTCCGGATAAAATAGACCTTCCCGTAATCCATATTGTCCCGGACGCGGCCGATATGATGGTCCAGCAGATGCAGCTCTTTTACTTCGCCCTTGTCTTCCAGTTCGTAGCTGGTATAGAACAGGCCCGCGTCCGCCTGGCGTTCGGCGCCCAGGAGAAATCCGTCGATGGCCGCTTTTTTCATCATGACCGGGTTGTCGCGGTTGTCGATCAGCAGGATCCACTCTCCGTCCGCGAGAGCGATGGCCTTGTTCATATTGATGGCGACATCATTCCGGCATTCGATCACCCGGGGATTGAGCGCGGCAAATTTCTCTTTGGCTTCGGCTTTGTCGCAGGTAATGATAAGGGTCTCGAAATCCTTGTTCGTTTGACCCGTAAGGCCTTCAAGCTGCGCTTTCAGGTGGTTTTCGCTGAATTCTTTCGATTTGTAGTAATGTAAAATTACGCTTACTTTGATCATTGTGTAACATCCTTTCTGCAATAATTAACGGTTGTTTTCGTATGGAATATAGTCAAGAAACGACTAAAAATAAATACAATAAACGACTATTTGTTCCGGAAACGTTCAAAAACAAGATGTTATGCGCGCCCCAGGAGGAATGCGGCCAGGCCGATGAACATCAGTATTTTCAGGACCGAGGTGATCTGGTAGTAGTTGATCTTCCGCCGGAGCTGGAAAAGTTCGACCATAATGATGATCAGGGGAACGCCCACCAGGGTGATGCCGATAAAGAAATACCATTTATTGAACAGTCCGGCCACATACGGGAGGGGAATAAAGGGCAGAAAGAAAAGGATCAGGATCCCCACGACCACGCGCGTGGGATTTTCCCCGATGCTGACCGGCAGGGTCTTGCTGTCGTTCGCGCCGTCGCCGTCGAGATCTTCCAGGTCTTTGAGGATCTCCCGGATCAGGGAGATCACAAAGCAGTAGACGGCCGGCACATACCCGGCGCTCATTTTCCCGAAGGCCAGCGCGGCAAAAACAAAGGTCAGGGAAGATAAAAACGCCACGACGATGTTCCCGGCCAGGGCCACATGCCGCAGGCGATGGGCATACCAGAACAGAAGGGTGGTCGCGACCAGCAGGGAGATCGTCAGTGGCCAGAATCCCAGAAAGAGCGCGGCGAGATTCCCGAGAATGAACATGGCGACCATGAAGCCCCGCGCCCCGTCCATGCCGATCTGTCCCGAGGGAAGCGGACGGTTCGGCTTGTTGATGCGGTCGATCTCGATGTCGCACATATCGTTCAGGGCGTTCCCCCCGGCGGTAATGAAGGTAACGCAGACGATCGTGAGGAATACGCGCCAGAGCGGCGGATAGGGCGAGAAAAAACTCGAGGTGAGCAGGATCACGAAAGTTACCAGGCCCAGGTTCGCCGGGCGCGCAAGTTTGAAATAGGGTTTTAGGTTCATACGGCGATCATTCCTGCAATAAGGTATAGCACGGCTGCGATCCCCGCGCTGATCAGGGCATAGGGCAGCTGCGTGTTAACGTGGTCGATGTGGTCGCAGGCCGAGGCCATGGAGGCGACGATCGTGGTGTCGGAAATGGGAGAACAATGGTCCCCGAATACCCCGCCGCCCAAGACGGCCGATACGGCCAGCGGCAGGGGGACGCCCAGGTTTACCGCAAGCGGAACGGCCAGGGGTATCATTAAGGCAAAGGTCCCGAAACTGGTCCCTGTCGAAAACGCGATAAATGCAGCTACCAGAAAGACGATCAAGGGCACAAGGCCGGGGGGCAAGGACCCGGAGATGCCCTGTGCAACGAACGCGCCGGTTCCGAGCGCCTTGCAGGTCGCGCCCAGCGAAAAGGCCAGCATCATCAGCAGGGCAAGCGATATCATGCCGCCTGCGCCTTTGAGGATAAGTTCCATTATTTCTTTTCCCGTAAGCGTTTTCTGAAAACGCGTCATGAATCCGGCAACGGTGATCGCCAGCATGACCGACCAAAATACCGCCGTTGATCCGGAGCCTTCCGCCAGCACGCCCAGAAGCCCTCCCTGGCGCAACGCTTCACCGAGCGCAACGCGGGCGCCCTCAATGGC
>CALMFL010000138.1 GCA_937862595.1 uncultured Fidelibacterota bacterium | reverse complement strand
AGGCCCATGGGTCCCCGCGCATGGAGGCGGTCCGTGGAAATGCCGATCTCGGCGCCCAGGCCGTAGACCCCGCCGTCCGCGAGGCGCGTGCTGGCGTTCACGATCACGGAGGCGGAATCCGCCGCGGTGATGAAGGCGTTCGCCGCCGCGATGTCGCGGGTGACGATGGCGTCGGTGTGGCCGGAACCGCAGGTATTGATATGTTCGACCGCGGCGTCCGGGCCGTCCACGACCTTCACGGCCAGGATCAGGTCCAGGAATTCCGCGCCGAAATCGTCTTCGGCCGCGGGCTTTACATCCTTGCCGTAGATGGCGCGGGTCCGTTCGCAGCCGCGGATCTCCACGCCTTCGGCCTGCAGGCGCGCCAGGGCCTTGGGTAAAATGGCTTCCGCGATCGCGGCGTCGGCCAGCAGGGTCTCGGCGGCGTTGCAGACGCCCGGCCGCTGGACCTTGGCGTTGACGATGATCGCTTCGGCCATGGCAAGGTCCGCCTGTTCGTGCACATAGACATGGCAGACGCCTTTGTAGTGCTTCAGAACGGGAATGCGTGATCTTTCGGTCACGCTGCGGATCAGGCTTTCGCCGCCGCGGGGAATGATGAGGTGGATAAGGTCGTCCTGCTGCAGAAGCTCGTCCACGGCCGTGCGCTCCGGGGAGTCCAGATAGGCGATCAGGTTCTCATCGGTATCGTTTTCCCTGAGCGCGGCATGCAGGACTTCCATGAGCGCCAGGTTGGAATAATAGGCCGCCGTGCCGCCGCGCAGGATGACGCCGTTGCCGGATTTCAGGCAGAGCGCCGCGGCTTCGACGGTGACGTTCGGGCGGGCTTCGTAGATCATGCCGATCACCCCGATGGGCGTACGCATCCTGCCCACGCGGAAGCCCCCGGGCCGGAGCGTCATGTTCGTGACCGTCCCGACCGGATCGGGCAGGGCGGCGATCTCCCGGCAGGACCGGACCATGCCGTCGATGCGGGCGTCGCTGAGGGTCAGGCGGTCCATAAAGGCCGCCGAAAGGCCTTTGTCCCGGCCGATGTTGAGGTCTCTGCGGTTTGCCTGTTTCAGCGTTTCGCGCGCGGCGTCAAGGCCGTTCGCGACGGAAGCCAGGATGGCGTTCTTGCGTTCGGTCGTCCCCTGTTTCAAAAAGGCCATATAGGCCGCGTTCGTTCGTTTTGCCAGTTCACGCACCATGGTTTCGCTCCTCTTCGTTTAAGATGATCATATTGTCGCGGTGGATGATCTCGTCGTAGTAGCGCCGGACCTCCGCCTTGTTGATGCTGGCGGTCCGTTTGCCGCGGATCTTTTCGATGTCCGCGCTGGAATAATAGGTAATGCCCTTGCCGATCATGCGGTTCGCGGCGTTGTACACGCCCACGATCGCACCTTCCTGAAAAAGCCCTTCCGTACGGACCACGCCGCCGGGCAGGAGGCTTTTTTCCTTTTGGACCAGGGCCGTTTCGGCGCCGGCGTCCACGAAGATCTTCCCGCGGATGCGGCTGTTGAAAAAGATCCAGCGCTTGCGCTTGCTCTGGAAGCGCCGGTCCGGCCGGATGTAGGTCCCGATGTCCTCTCCCTCGAGAATGCCCTTCAGGTCGGGCGTGAAGCCGTTGCAGATGATCACCGCCGCGCCGCCCTGCGCGGAACGCCGGGCCGCCTGCAGTTTGGAGGTCATGCCGCCGAGCGAGAGGCCGTTCTGCTTGTCCTCGATCAGCGAAAAGATGCTCTCGTCGATCTTTTCCAGGAAGGCGATGCGCCGGGCATCGGCCGAACTGTGGGGATTTTTCGTAAAAAGCCCGTCCGTGTCCGTGAAGAGGATCAGCAGGTCCGCGTCGATCAGGCTGGAGACCAGGGCCGAGAGGGTGTCGTTGTCGCCGAATTTCAGTTCGTCCACCGAGACGCTGTCGTTCTCGTTGATGATCGGGACCGCCCCGTAGCGGAAGAGCGCCAGCAGGCAGTCGCGGGTATGCAGGAAACGTTTCCGGTTCTCGATGATGTCGTAGGTCACCAGGATCTGCCCGGTGTTCAGTCCGCGCGAGGCGAAGAGGGCGTTCCATTTCTGCATCAGCAGTCCCTGCCCGATGGAGGCGAGGGCCTGTTTCTTTTTCAGGTCCGTCGGCCGCAGCGGGATGCCCAGCAGGTTCATGCCGAAGCCCACCGCGCCGGAGGTGATGATGGCGAATTCGTAGCCTTTTTTCATGTAGTCGGCGATGTCGTCGATCAGGCGCAGGATCTTGCCGTCCTTTCCCCCGGAGAGGTAATGCGAAAGCAGCACCTTCGTCCCGAGTTTCAGCACGATGCGGCGCGCGTTCCGGACGGAGGCTTTCCGCTCCTCCGCCTGCCGCGCCGCCCTCATGTCCCGTTCTTCCGCCATGTTCCGCTCCATAGATTTGTCATTATAAGGCAAATATACACAATAAGGGCTTGAATAATAAGATAAAATATCACAATAACAAATAATATTTGGCATTATGCGATATATTATTGATATATGTAAGAACGTGATCATCCGTATTCCCTCTTCGCCGTCCGGCGAAAAGGGGCGGGCGGGACAAACGATGTGACCTCCGTCACGCCCGCGAAAGCGGCATTGCCTTCCGCGTCCCCGTCGCGAATCTTTCACATTTGTCATATTTTCATTTTTAATTCCCCGGGATAAACCCTAATTTACGGACAAATAAAAGGTGTCCATTGTCCCATATCCGCATATTATCCGAACAGCTGGCCAACAAGATCGCCGCCGGCGAGGTCGTACAGCGTCCCGCATCGGTCGTCAAGGAGCTCATGGAGAACGCCATCGACGCCGGCGCCACGGAGATCCTGGTCTCGATCGAGGACGGCGGAAAGAACCTGATCCGGGTCGTGGACAACGGCGGGGGCATGGGCGAGGACGATCTGCTGCTTGCCTTCGAACAGCACGCCACCAGCAAGATCGCGGACATCAACGACCTGGAGAACATCCGCACGCTCGGCTTCCGCGGGGAAGCCCTGCCCAGCATCGCGTCCGTCTCCATGACCGAGGCGCGCTCCTGCCCGGCCGGTGACACCGAGGGCCGCAAGCTGGTCATCAACGGCGGCATGATCCAGGGAGTGGAACCCGTTTCCATGCTCAGCGGGACGCATGTCACCGTCCGCAGGCTTTTCTACAACACCCCCGCTCGGCGCAAGTTCATGCGCTCGTCCTCCACCGAATACCGCTATGTCGTCGATACCGTGCGCCGCTTCGCGCTGGGCTATCCGCAGCTGCGCTTCCAGCTCTTCTCCAACGACAACGAGGTCTTTATCCTGGAGCCCGGGGACCTGAAAAAACGCATCACCGATGTCTTTGCGCCGCATTACGAACAGAAGCTCATCGCCATCGAAGCGGTCGACGGCGACATGCGCCTGGAAGGCTATGCCGGCGGCCTGGACCTGGTGCGCAGCAAGAGCGGCGAGCAGTATCTCTTCGTGAACGACCGCCTGGTGAACGACCGCCTCATGAATTCCGCGGTCTACAGCGCCTTTTCCCCGATGATCGAAAAAGGGGAGTACCCCTTCTTTGTCCTGAAGCTCTACCTGCCGCCCCGGGAGATCGACGTCAACGTGCATCCGCAGAAGACCGAGATCAAATACCGCAACGAATGGCAGGTCTATCATTTTATCCGCAATCAGGTCGCCGAGACCCTGCGCGACAAGCTCCGGGTCATCGGGAACGGCTCCCGCCCGCCCGCGGCCCTGCCCGCCTTCGGACGCTCGGTCTTTGAACCCCGGAGCGCCGGCCTGTCCTCCGGAGCGGCGCAGCAGCGCATGCCCCTGGACCGTTTTCCCGCCTCGCCGCCGCCCGAGCCGGCCCCCCTGCCGCAGGAGCATCCGCTGTCCCGGCGCATCGAGCAGTTCAACCGCAACCTGCGCGAGACCGGATTCCCCGAAACAAAGCAGAACACGGTGGTCAGTCTCTGGCAGGCGCACAACAAATATGTTTTCGCCCAGATCGCCTCGGCGGTCGTCATCATCGACCAGCACGCGGCGCACGAGCGCATACTCTTTGAAAAAGCCCTGAAGACCTTTTCGGGCGCGTCGGCCCAGGCCAGCCAGCAGCTGCTTTTTCCGGTGAGCCTTGAGCTTTCGCCGGACGACTTTTCCCTGCTCGCGGACGTCCTGAACGAATTCGAAAAGCTCGGCTTCACCCTCCGCGCCTTCGGACGGAACACCATGCTGATCGAAGCCGTGCCCGCCGACCTGCGCAACATCGACGAAGGCCGCGTCGTGCTCGAGATCCTGGACAATTACCGCGAACGCAAAGAGACCGGGCACAACAAACTCTACAACATGGCCGCCTCCTACGCCTGCAAGGCCGCGATCAAGACCGGCGACCCCCTCGACCCGCTCGAGATGCAGCACCTGGTGGACCGGCTTTTCCAGACCGAGACCCCCTACGCCTGCCCCCACGGCCGGCCGACCGTCATCAACCTCACCATCGAGGAACTCGACAAACGCTTCAAACGGACCTGATCCCCCGGAGATTTCACCCCGATCAGTTATAAAAAGAGCGGCCCGAAGCGGCGCGTTGATATTTTCCCCGAATTATTTCCGCGGCGAAGAAAACTTTTCCATCTTGCTTGCATTTCGATGCCGAATCGCCTATATTTTGGCTCTAAACAGAAAGGACAGAAACATGAAACACGTATATTTGTTTGGTGCCGGCAAGGCGGATGGAAAAGCGACCGACAAGAACCTCCTGGGCGGAAAAGGCGCGAACCTCGCGGAAATGAACCGCATCGGCGTCCCGGTCCCCGCCGGCTTTACCATTACCACCGAAGTGTGCACCGCATGGTACAAGGACGGCAAGGATAAAACGGTCGAGGTGATCAAACCCGAGATCGAAGCCGGTATCCGTCACATGGAACAGGTCATGGACGCACGCTTCGGCGATGCAAAAAATCCCCTGCTGGTCTCGGTGCGCTCCGGCGCCCGCGTCTCCATGCCCGGCATGATGGATACGGTCCTGAACCTGGGCATGAACGACACCGTCGTGGAAGGCCTGGCAAAGAAATCCGGCAACGCCCGCTTCGCATGGGACTCCTACCGCCGCTTCGTTCAGATGTTCGGCGACGTGGTCCTCGGCATGAAACCCGAAAATAAAGAAGATATCGATCCCTTTGAAGAGATCATCGAAGAGGTCAAGGAAGCCAAGGGCGTCGCCCTCGACACCGACCTCAAGGTCGAAGACCTGAAGGAACTGGTCAAAAAGTTCAAGGCCGCCGTCAAAAAAATGACCGGCCACGATTTCCCCGTCAATCCCTGGGATCAGCTCTGGGGGGCCATCGGCGCCGTGTTCGGAAGCTGGAACAACGACCGCGCCAAGGTTTACCGTAAAATGAACGGCTATGCCGACGACTGGGGCACGGCGGTCAACGTCCAGGCCATGGTCTACGGCAATATGGGCAAGAATTCCGCGACCGGCGTCGCCTTTACCCGCGATGCCGCGACCGGCGAAGACATTTTCAACGGCGAATACCTCATCGACGCCCAGGGCGAAGACGTGGTCGCCGGCGTCCGGACCCCGCAGCAGATCACCCTGGAAGGGTCCAAACGCTGGGCCGAACTGGCCGGCGTCTCCGAAGAAGAGCGCGCAAAGAATTTCCCCTCGCTGGAAGAAGCAATGCCCGAAGCCTACAAGCAGCTCAACAAGATACAGCAGGACCTCGAAAACCATTATTCGGACATGCAGGACCTGGAATTCACCATTCAGGACGGCCGCCTCTGGCTGCTGCAGACCCGGAACGGAAAACGTACCGGCGCCGCGATGGTCACCATCGCGATGGACATGGTCCGCGAAGGCATGATCGACGAGAAAAAAGCCATCCTGCGCGTCGAACCCAATAAACTGGACGAACTTCTTCACCCGGTTTTCGACCTGGACGCCCTGGCGGCCGCCGAGTCGATCAGCAAGGGACTCCCGGCATCTCCGGGCGCCGCGACCGGCCGTATCGTTTTCTTCGCCGATGAAGCGCAGGAATGGGCGGCCCGGGGTGAAAAAGTCATCCTGGTCCGTATCGAGACCTCTCCCGAGGACCTCGCCGGCATGAACGTCGCCGAAGGCATTCTTACCGCCCGCGGCGGCATGACCTCCCACGCGGCCGTGGTCGCGCGCGGCATGGGCAAATGCTGCGTCTCCGGCGCCGGCTCGGTGCAGGTCAATTATAAAAAACGCGTCATGACCATCGACGGGAAGCACTACAACGAGGGCGACTGGATCTCCCTGAACGGCTCCACCGGCGAAGTCTATTCCGGCAAGATCAAGACCATCGACCCCGAGCTCAGCGGAGATTTCGGCGAACTGATGGCCCTCTGCGACAAATACACGAAAATGGGCGTCCGCACCAACGCGGATACCCCGCACGACTCGACCGTGGCCCGCAACTTCGGCGCCATCGGCATCGGCCTCTGCCGGACCGAGCACATGTTCTTTGAAGGCGAACGCATCAAGGCCATCCGCGAAATGATCCTCAGCGAGAACGTCGAAGGCCGCAAGAAAGCCCTGGCCAAGATCCTGCCGTATCAGCGGAAGGATTTCGAGGGGATCTTCGAAGCGATGACCGGCCTGCCGGTCACCATCCGCCTCCTCGATCCGCCCCTGCATGAATTCGTCCCGCACGAAGAAGAAAATCAGGCGGAAATGGCGAAGGAAATGGGCGTCTCCGTCGAGGTCGTCAAAGCCAAGGTCGATTCCCTCATGGAATTCAATCCCATGCTCGGCCACCGCGGATGCCGCCTCGGCAACACCTATCCCGAGATCACCGAAATGCAGACCCGCGCGATCATTGAAGCCGCGCTGAACTGCCAGGCCAAGGGCTTCGACGCCAAACCCGAGATCATGGTCCCCCTCATCGGGACCAAGGAAGAGTTCGACCTGCAGGACAGCATTATCCGTGCGACCGCAGAAGAGGTCTTCAAGGAAAAGGGCAGCCGCGTGGACTTCCTCGTCGGCACGATGATCGAGATCCCGCGCGCCGCGCTTACCGCGGACCGCATCGCCGAAACGGCGGAATTCTTCTCCTTCGGGACCAACGACCTGACCCAGATGACCTTCGGCTACAGCCGTGACGATGCCGGGAAATTCCTGCCGGTCTATCTGGACAAGCACCTGCTGAAAGAAGACCCCTTCCAGAAACTCGATCAGGAAGGCGTCGGCCAGCTCGTGGAGATGGGAACCCGCAAAGGCCGTTCCGTACGCCCGAAGCTCAAAGTGGGTATCTGCGGCGAACACGGCGGCGAACCCAGCTCGGTCAAGTTCTGCCATAAGGTCGGCATGAACTATGTCAGCTG
>CALMFL010000137.1 GCA_937862595.1 uncultured Fidelibacterota bacterium | reverse complement strand
ACCTATACTCTACGTTAGCAAAACCCCATCAATTCTTGTCGAAACTTAATATGCTCCTACCGTCTTCTGTCTACCGTCTACGGTCTTCTGTCTTCCGAATTCCGTATTCAATCTATAAAAAACCGGCCTATTCCCGGTCTTTTAGCACTTCTTCTTTCAAACGCCCGACATGCCCCCGTCCCAGGGCCTTGACCTCGCAACCCAGGCGGAAGTAGTGGCGGATCGTGTCGTCGTTCAGGATCCCGAAACAGTCGATGATCGCCAGGGGTTTTCCGGCCCATTCCACGACCTTGTCCGGATCAAGATGCAGGTACTCATTGTGAGGAACGGCCAGGATCAGCGCATCCGCCCCGGCTAAGGCGGCGGGAAGGTCCTTTTCCACCCGCAGGTCTTTCAGGACTTCCTGGTTGCTGAAGAAGCGCGCCCGGGACTGGCCCGGCGCGGGGTACGTATCCTGTGATATAAATTCGTACCAGTGTTCCACATAGGGATCGTGGACCCGCACATGCACGCCCGCCTGGGTGAGCTGACGCACCATGGTCTCGGAACCGCTGTAGCGCGTATCGCCGACGTCCTGGCGGTAGCTGGCTCCGCAAAGCAGCGCTTTTGCGCCGGCAAGGTCAATGTCCATAGCTCGCAGGGCATCGCCTACCAGCTCCGCTGCGTGAAGCGCCCGCGTATCGTTGATATTTATAGCAGTGGGGGTCATGCGGAACAGTTCATCGCCGTCATCAAAACCCAGGATGTGGCGATAGGCCCAGTAACCCAGACCTCCGTCCTTGGGCAGGCAATAGCCGCCGATGCCCGGTCCCGGAAAGATCATATTGCTGTGCGTGGGCCGCATCTTGATGGCATTGACCACTTTGATCAGGTCGACGCCGGTGCGTTCCGCAAAAATGCTCCATTCATGCAGGAAGGCCAGGATCGTGGCTCGGTAGGAGTTTTCGATGATCTTGGTGGTTTCGGATTCAATGGGGCGGTCCATCACGGTGAGCGGAAATTTTTCGGTATTGAGGACTTCATGCAGGAATTTTTCAACCCGCGAGCGGGCTTCCTGATTACAGCCTGAACAGACCCGCCAGAAATCGCGGATACTGCTGACGTATTCCTTGCCGGGCATTACGCGCTCAAAGCTGTGCGCCAGCAGGGGTTCAGAATCAATACCGCGGGCAGCGAAGGCTTTCTTCATGATGGGCCAGGCGACGAACTCCGTCGTGCCGGGAGCCACAGTGGTCTCGATCAGCGTCAGACAATGCGGCTGCACCTTTTCGCCGATCGTGAGGATGGTGGCCTCAAGCGCAGCCATCTCTGTTTTGCCGGTGACCATATTGCCCAGATCCTGCTTTGCAAAATCGCATTGCACATCCACGACCACGCAATCCGCCAGTGTCAAACAGTCGCTGTCAAAGGTCGCAGTC
>CALMFL010000136.1 GCA_937862595.1 uncultured Fidelibacterota bacterium | reverse complement strand
CATGCCGGCGACGGCACCCACGTTGTCCCCGACGTTATCGGCGATGGTTGCGGGGTTGCGGGGGTCGTCTTCCGGAATGCCCGCTTCCACTTTTCCGACCAGGTCGGCGCCGACATCCGCGGCTTTGGTAAAGATACCGCCGCCGACGCGGGCGAACAGGGCCTGGGTTGAAGCGCCCATCCCGAAGGTCAGCATGGTCGTGGTGATAATGGCCATTTTATGCGCGGCATCGGCATCCTTGACAAAGGTGTTCAGCACGAGGTACCACAGGGAAATATCCAGAAGGGCCAGGCCGACGACGACCAGTCCCATCACAGCGCCGGAGCGGAACGCGACCTGCAATCCTTGGTTCAGGGACTCGCGGGCGGCATTCGCGGTACGGGCGGACGCGTAGGTCGCGGTCTTCATGCCGAAGAAGCCGGCCAGACCGGAGAAAAAACCGCCGGTAAGAAAGGCGAAGGGAACCCAGGGGTTCTGCACTTTCCATACGTAAGCCATGAGTGCGAAGAGAAGGGTCAGGACAAGAAAAACGTAGATGACCACTTTATACTGCTGTTTCAGATAGGCCATCGCGCCTTTGCGGACGTGCTGGGCGATCTCGGCCATTCTGGGGGTGCCTTCGGAGCGCTTCATCATATTTTTAAAGAAATACCACGCAAATGCCAGCGCAATGACGGCGGTACCGGGGACGATCCAGAATAAATTATTTTGAATTCCTAACATGCTGCCTCCTTTTTGTGTTCACAAACCAATTTTCCGCGAATATTAAGGATATCACGCTTCCTTATCAAGTGTTTTCGGAAAATTCAGGGTGCCCTGAAGCTCCGGCGTGAACTTGCTCTGGACCTTCAGCAGACGGATCACATCCACGAGCAGGTCCTTTGAGCCGGAAAGCAGGCTCAGGTAAAGAACGGAATTACGGGAATTCGTTTCGCTGCCCTTGATGCGGATGACCTGGTTCATCTGGTATTCCACGATCTTGTCAAGCAGCGCTTCCTGCGCCCGTTTGATCGGTTCTTTCTGTTTGAAATTCTGGCGCTTGACCATCTCGCTGACGCTGTTGAATATCCGGTTAAGTTCCGTGTGCAGTTCGATCAGTTCCTGGTACTGCTCTTCGCTGGTGCCGCAGTGGGTGTTGTCCACATGCTCGTAGCAGGCCTCCACGAGCTGATCGATGCTGTGCGAGAATTCACGGATATAGTGGAGCATCTGAAGATAGAAGTGCCCGTACTGCAGGGAATCCTCTTCGATCTCCCGCAGACGGACGGTAAAATGGTTCTTGCGGTTCTTGGACTCCAGGAGCAGATCTTCCGCCTTGTCCTTCAGTTCTTTGAGTTTTTTTCTGTCTTCCTGATGCAGGGCTACGACGGTGTCCAGGAGCATGTCGGGCACCAGGTCCAGGATCTCCGTCGTATAGTTGTTGCATATCGAAAAAATATCGTTGTCTTCCTGTTCTTCCCGGGTGATCTTTTCGGCTTCTTCGTTCTTCCGGAATATGTTAAAGGTCCGGGCGATCAGGAATGCCGACAGGGCGAGCAAGGCAAGGATCGCGACCAGTCCGCCGAGATCGATCAGAACGGCGAAGAGCAGGGAAACGGTAAAGGCCATGATCGCGGTCAGGAACCATCCGCCGATCACGGTGAACACGCCCGTGATGCGGTATACGGCGCTCTCTCTTCCCCAGGCGCGGTCCGCCAGCGTGGTACCCATGGACACCATAAAGGTGACATAGGTGGTCGACAGCGGCAATCCGAGCGAGGTGCCGAGTGCGATCAGGCTGCTGGCGACGGTCAGGTTCATCGACGCCCGGATCATGTCAAAGGATTGCGCCTCGGATTCCGAGTTCATGACCGGCCGGGAAAAGCGCGCATCCACGGCGTGCCGGAGTTTTTGCGGAACGGCTTTTTTCAGGAACTGTCCGACACTCACGGAAGCGCGCACCACGGTACGGGAAAGCCCCGTCGACCCGAAACGCTCTTCACCCGAGTCGTGCCGGGCCATGCTCAGCTCGGTCTTGCTGACGTGTTTTGATTTTTTTGAGGTCCAGAGTGTGGCGACCATGATCAGTCCCGCGATCAGCAGCATATAGGTCTCGGTCTTGACCTTGCCGGAAAGGAAGGCCATGGAAAAGGTGTCGGGATCCGCTCCGGGAACGGCCGCAAAGGCCTGGAAGGATTTAAAGCCGGCGAGGGGAACGCCGATAAAGTTGACCAGGTCGTTGCCGGCAAACGCGAAAGCCAGCGCAAAGGTCCCGAACAGGATGATCATGCGGGGCACATTGATCTTAAAGATCCACCGGGCCAGCTGAATGATCACGGCCCAGCCGGCAAAAGAAAGTCCCAGGATGAGCCAGGTGTTGGCATTGATCCAGGTCTTGGCCTCTTCGGTCATGAACGAGGAGCCGTTGGCGCCTTTGATAAGGATAAAATAGGTAATCACCGCAATGCAGAAACCGCCCCAGACGGCGCCGAAGCGATCGAGCATTTTCTGATAGCGGAAGGTAAAGATCAGGCGGGTAAAGAATTGCACCAGCGCCCCGACCGTAAAGGCGATGATCACCGAGACCAGAATGCCCGATATGATCATCAACGCCTTGTCGGAGTTGATGTATTTCGGAAGGTCCGCCAGGGTTTCCAGGGGATTGCGGCCGATCTTCAGCAGCGAGACCGCCACGGCGGCGCCCAGC
>CALMFL010000135.1 GCA_937862595.1 uncultured Fidelibacterota bacterium | reverse complement strand
CGGTCGCGCCTTCCCCGATATTCCCGGTCAGCGGGTTCGGGCGGTCCAGAACGACCAATTCCTTGCCGAATTCCGCGGCCGCTTCCATACAGTAGCCCATCGTGCTGATATAGGTGTAGGAGCGGCAGCCGATATCCTGGATATCGAACACCAGCACGTCGACATTTTCGAGGGATTCTTCCGTCGGGCGGTTGGTCCTCCCGTAGAGGGAAAAGGCCGGTACGCCGGTCACGGGGTCGACCGCGTTCTCGATCCGGTCGCCGGCGGCATAATTGCCCCGCACGCCGTGTTCGGGACCGAAGAGCGCAACCAGTTCCACTTCCGGGGCTTCAAACAGGATGTCGACCGTGGATTTCAGGTTCCGGTTCACGCCGGTCGGATTGGTGATCAGGCCGACACGCTTGCCTTTCAGCACGTCGAACCCGTTCTCTTCCAGCACGTCGATGCCCAGTTTGATCTGGCCGGCAAGGGCCATCGGAACGATCAGGACCAGGATCATGATCATTTTTACTATTTGTTTCATGGAAGCGCTCCTTAGATTTTAATGAAAATATTCTTCCGGTATAAGATATCGGAGATCGCCCAGAACACGACGATGGTGAACACGGCGAACAAGAGGGAAGCGTCAATCAGGCTCTGCCCGGACAGGGGCATGAAGACTTTGTCAAAAAGCCAGGTTTTTGTACTGACGACCGCGCCGTCCATCGGGATGTATTTGAAATAGGACAAGAGCTTCGCATAGACCGAAGAGAGGACAAAAATGAAAAGCGGGTTGGAGCCGAAGACGACGAAAGGTTCCGTTGCGCTCTTCCATCCCAGAATGTCGATGAACAGAATGGACACCCCCAGGAACAGCATGGACCAGCCGCCCATGAACACAACGTAGGAGGAGCTCCAGATAGGCTTGTTGATCGGGAAGAACAGTCCCCACAGGGCGCCGATCAGCAGCAGGGCCGCTCCCTGGAGCAACATTTTTTTGACCAGTTCTTTTTTATCCGGCGTCGCCAGGATCAGCATCCCGGCAAAATAGCCCAGGATCGTGGTCACGATCGCCGGAAGCGTGCTCAGCAGTCCTTCCGGATCAAAGGCGATCGCATTCCCCAGGCTGTCGCGGTAGCCGTGATATATGTGGCCGTCGCCCAGGATGGCCAGATCGATCTTGCGGACGAGCACGTCGTCAATGCCGAATCCCCCGGTGCTGGCCAGCAGGACCCAGTATCCGACCAGGATCCCGGCGGAGATCCACAGCACGGTTTTCCTGTTGAACTTCAGCACCAGGACGGATGCGAAAAAGTAGCACAGCGCAATGCGCGGCAGGACGCCGACGAGCCGCCAGGTGCCAAATAGGTTCTTCACCACTTCCCCGAAGCTTTCCCCGTCGACCGGGCGCAGAAAATTCAGCAGAATGCCCAGTCCGAAAATGATCAGGGTCCGTTTGACGATCTTTTTCATCGCGTCACGGTTCAGCGTGTAGTCGTATTTACGGAATGCGAAGGCCATCGCGACCCCGACGATAAAGAGAAAGAAGGGAAAAACAAAATCGGTAGGGGTCCATCCGTGCCAGGCCGCGTGTTTCAGCGGCGGATAGATCGCGCCCCAGCTCCCGGGATTGTTGACCAGGATCATCAGGGCGACGGTCGCGCCGCGGAAGACATCCAGGGCGATCAGTCGTTTTGTGTCAGTCATGGTTTGCCTCGCGAATTAGTATGGATAACAGCATATTAATGTAATCATAAAATGCATGTTAGTCAATTGAACTTTCTATGCGAAAAGACAGTTCGGGCTTGACGGGATACGTTGACAGGATAACAGAATGTACATGATATAAATTCAGACAGGATGGCAGGATAAGCTTTGACAAGACAGCCCGGTCTGGTCAATTATCCTGTCATCCCGTCCCAAAAACCATTCGGAATATCATGTTATCCTGTCAAAATTTATCCAATTATCCCGTCAACTAAAAAAAGGCCCCGCTCAAACGAACAGGGCTTTAATATTCCAAACGTCTCACGCCTGCCCTGCGAAGCCTTCTTGACCAACGTAGCCCCGACACTTCGGGGCGTAGTTGGTGGCGAAGCAGGGTCTCACGTCTTACGTTTCACGTCTCACGTTTTACGTCTTACGTCTTACGTCTCACGTCTTACGCCTTACAGCAACGACCAGCTTGCGGTCAGGCCGGCCATGACGATGGCGACCATGGTCATCAGCTTGACCAGGATGTTCAGGCTGGGACCGGAGGTGTCCTTGAAAGGATCGCCGACCGTATCGCCGACCACGGCCGCCTTATGGGCGTCGGAGCCTTTTCCGCCGTGGGCGCCGGATTCGATGTATTTCTTGGCGTTATCCCAGGAACCGCCCGCATTGGCCATGAACACGGCCAGGACAAAGCCGGCGGCCAGGCCGCCGGTCAGCAGGCCCATGACGCCGGAGACGCCGAAGATCAGGCCGACCGAAACGGGGGCGATGATCGCCAGCAGGGACGGCAGCAGCATTTCGCGCTGGGCGCCCTTGGTCGAGATCGCCACGCAGCGGGCGTAATCGGGTTCGGTTTCGCCGGTCATGATGCCTTTGATCTCGCGGAACTGACGGCGGACCTCATCCACCATGTTGCCGGCCGCACGGCCGACGGCATTCATGGTCAGGCCGCAGAACATAAAGGCCATCATGGCGCCAAGGAACATGCCCATCAATACCTTCGGGTTCATCAGGGTCACATTGTAATAGGTCATAAAATCGGACAGGGTCGCCGTGACGGTCGGGATCACTTTCTCGCCGACCAGCAGGGTCGTTTCGCCGATGCGGATCAACCCGATCTTGATCTCTTCGATATAGGAAGCCAGCAGGGCAAGCGCCGTCAGCGCGGCGGAACCGATGGCAAAACCTTTGCCGGTCGCGGCCGTGGTGTTCCCGAGGGAATCCAGGGCGTCCGTGCGTTTGCGGACTTCTTCGCCCAGTCCGGACATTTCGGCGTTCCCGCCGGCATTGTCGGCGATCGGACCGTAGGCATCCGTTGCCAGGGTGATCCCCAGCGTAGAGAGCATACCGACCGCGGCAATGCCGATGCCGTAGAGGCCCATGGACATATTCGCAAACTGCCAGTTCGCCGCGGAAAGGTAGGCAAGGATCGTTCCGACGACAATGGTCAGCACGGGGAATGCCGTGGAGAGCATGCCGGTCCCGATGCCGTTGATGATCACGGTCGCGGCGCCGGTCTCGGCATGATGCGCGATATTTTGCGTCGGCTTATACGCCGCCGAGGTGAAATATTCGGTCTCTTTTCCGATCGCCCATCCGGTGATCAGCCCGACCAGAATGGAGATCCAGACACCGATATAATTGTCGATCGCCAGCCATTTGAGGATGAAAAAGGACAGGACCATGATCAGCAGGGAACTTAAGTTGATGCCGCGGCCCAGAGCCGAAAGCAGTGTTTTCTGCGAGGCGTTCTCTTTGGTCCTGACGGCGAAAATGCCCAGGATCGACAGAAGGGTCCCGACCGCGCCGATGATCATCGGAGCGAACACGGCGGAAACCTGCATGGTGGTGTTGTTCATGAAGGCGGCGGCGCCCAGGGCGGCGGTCGCCAGGATGGACCCGGCGTAGGATTCATAGAGGTCGGC
>CALMFL010000134.1 GCA_937862595.1 uncultured Fidelibacterota bacterium | reverse complement strand
ACGACACCCCGCTGGTGAACCTCACAAAAACACTTTTCGGGACGATGCTGATCCGGAATACGGATACGACGATCACCGATACGCCGGTTGTCTGGGAAAAAGCCTATGAATACACCACCGTTTCCTATATGCAGTGCGTGCTGGACAGCAGCAACGACAGCCTGCAGTGGAAAGTGGTCGCCAAAAGCATTGAAGCGGGCGCAACAGCCGGGATCGCCAACACGATCGAGAGCGTGACCCTTGCTTCGGATGAAGACTCTGTCGAGACCGTATTTGACGATCCGACGGCGCTCTACCCCGTGTTCCGCGGCTATCTCGCCAACGATCTGCGCGGACATTTCCGCGGCCGTCCGGGCAGCCAGGAGACCGAGGTATACGCCCTGATCGACGGCGAGGACGACGTGAACGTTCTTGGGTCCTCCGGCCGGTATTTCGCACTGCTTGACGACGGCCAGGACCTTGACCTGACCGCAGACGACAACATTTACAGCGGGACTGTCCTGCAAGGACGCGGCCAGAGCCGCTTACGGGTACGCATGATCACCACCGCCACCTTCATTGAAGAAGATGCGCCGGTTGAGATCGCGGCCTGGTTCCTGCCCGTGCGCTGACCTCCTTCCCCTGTGGGAGTTTTTATAGAAAAAGCGTCCGCCAGACCGGCGGGCGTTTTTTCGTTTCGTTCGTTATTTCGTTTCGTTTATTGACCCAAAATAATTGACTCAATTATTTTGGGTCAATTTATATCTGAAAATGTGCCTCATATCACATTATTGGAATAATTGAAATAATTTAAAATAATTGAAATGATTTGACTCAATTGATCCGATTCTATCGATCCTGTTTCATCCTGCCGATATAGACGATGCGGTCGTCCCCCGACAGTTTCAATTCAAAATCGCTGACGGCGATCCCGTCGGTGGATTTATGGCAGCCGAAGATCTTTGCCTTGTATATTCCGTCTTCCTTGTCGTAGCGGATGGTTTCGATCAGGGATGCGTGACCGAACCAGGTGCCGTTCTTCCGTTGTACCCAGTACTGGATAAGATCTCCGGGTTTCACCTGCGACATATCCGCGACCCCGGTCCCGAACCCGTGTTTTTCGACGGCATAGGCAATGCCCCCGTAGCGGGGGTCTTCCGGGTCGGGACCTTCTTTAACAGCGTTCCGCTTCATGTCCGGATGAGCGATCAGGACATCCCGCCGCATATCAGGGGTGTAAGGGATCCCGCGGCGGCTGAGAAGGGTATCCAGGACCGCCGAGACAAAGGTCGTGCAATCCAGTTGTTTCTTCCCGGCGCTGTAGCTGCCGTAGGTCCAGCCGCAAAAAACGCCTTCGTCCAGTTCGTGCGCGACCGCCAGGGGTTCCGGCGGGGCTGAAACCGGCGCGTGGTATGTTTGTCCGGCGGCCAGGGCCACACCCGTTAACAAGACCGCCAGTATCCCGGATCGCTGTTTCATATTTTCCTTTTTTAATGCCGGCAGATGAGCGCCGAACGCTAGGTGATGATGATCGTTTTTATAAAATACCAGAACATGAGTCCCGAAGCGGCAAGCTTGAGCACCACGCCGAACAGAAAACCGAGAAAGGTGCTGAAGCCCGAACGCAGGGCTTTTTCCGTGCCGATGCCGGTGCTCAATTCTCCGATAACGGCGCCGACAAAGGGGCCGCTTGTTAATGAACAGTGCGAAAACGCCTTAAATCTAATTGCCATGCAATTGCCAACAGTATCAGAGATGGCAAACC
>CALMFL010000133.1 GCA_937862595.1 uncultured Fidelibacterota bacterium | reverse complement strand
ATAAACGCATATTCGAACGCGACCTCTTTATAGACCTGGAAGCGTCCCGACGCTCCGCCGTGCCCGTAATCCATTTCGGTCTTCAGAAGCAGCAGATTGTCGTCGGTTTTCAGGTCGCGCAATTTAGCCGTCCATTTGGCGGGCTCCCAGTACTGGACCTGGGAATCGTGCAGGCCGGTGGTGATCAGGATGTTCGGATAGTCCTTCGCTTCGACATTGTCATAGGGCGAGTAGCTCAGCATGTAATCGTAATATGTCTTTTCGTTGGGATTTCCCCATTCGTCGTATTCATTGGTCGTGAGGGGAATGGTCTCGTCCAGCATGGTGGTCACCACGTCGACGAAGGGCACCTGCGCCACGATGCCCGCGAATTTTTCGGGGGCCAGGTTCGCGACCGCGCCCATGAGCAATCCGCCGGCGCTCCCGCCCATGGCGACCATCTTGTCGCAGGAGGTATATTTTTCTTTTACCAGATGATCGGCGCAGTCGATGAAATCGTTGAAGGTGTTCATCTTTTTCAGGAGCTTGCCGTCCTCATACCACGAGCGGCCCATCATTTCACTGCCGCGAATATGGGCGATAACCCAAATATAGCCGCGGTCAAGCAAACTCAAACGGACTGAAGAAAAATACGGCGTCATGTTGATGCCATAGGATCCGTAACCGTACAATACCAGGGGCGCGGTTCCGTCGAGAGGGGTGCCTTTGCGGTACACGATGGACATCGGCACCTTCACGCCGTCGCGCGCTTCGGCCCAGAGGCGCTTTGTCTCGTAATCGTTCTTATCGAATTTTCCAAGCACTTCGCGCTCTTTCTTCAAAATACGCTCCGCGGTGAGCATGTTCTGATCGAAGGTGGAATTCGGTGTGGCCATCGATTCATAGCCGAAGCGAAGCCATTCGGAATCAAATTCGCGATTGGTCCCGATCCAGACGTCATAGGCTTCTTCGTCGAACTGAATATAATCATCGATCTTGCCGTCATAACTGAGAATCCGCAAACGCGGCTGAGCCTTGCTGCGTTCCTGCAGGACGTAACGGTCTTTGAAGAATTCGGTGTTTTCGAGAAGAACATCTTCACGATGCGGGACGATATCTTTCCAGTTCTTTTTACCGGGCGCATTGACCGGGGATGCGACCAGCTTGAAATTCGGTGCATGATCGTTGGTCCGGATATAGAACACCGACCCGACATCCGTGGGATGATATTCAAGTCCGCGGATCCTTTCCTGAACGACTTTCGGGGCGGATCCCGGATGGTCGGCATCGATAAAAGCGTACTCGGTCGTCATGGTCGCTTCGGACACCAGCATGATATATTTTCCGCTGGTTGAGCGGTAAACGCCGTGATAAAAGGTGTCGTCGGTTTCATCGAAGATCAGTTTGTCATCTTCAACGTCCGTACCCAGTTCATGCCGCCAGGTTTGGGCCGGCCGCAAGGTTTCATCTTTCGTGTTGTAGAAAACCGTTTTATTGTCATTTGCCCAGGCTACCCCGCCGGGCGTGTTCAGGATCTGATCGGGCAGGAATTTCCCGGTTTTAATATCCATAAAGCGAAGCGTGTATTTTCGGCGGCTGAGCGTATCTTCGCCGAAAGCCAGCATTTGGTTATCCGGCGACACATAAAGTCCCGACACCTGATAATAGGCATAGCCTTCCGCAAGCTCGTTGACATCAAGAAGGATCTCTTCTTCGGCATTCTCCGCAGGTTTGCGGCAATAAACAGGGTATTCTTTGCCTTTCTCGTAACGGCTGTAATACAAATAACCGTTCATGCGGTACGGGACGGATTCGTCATCCTGCTTGAGGCGTGCGACCATTTCCCGGTACAGTTTTTTTCATTTTCAAAGATTTCTTTCAAATAGCAGATGTTGGCCGTCTGGCAG
>CALMFL010000132.1 GCA_937862595.1 uncultured Fidelibacterota bacterium | reverse complement strand
GATTCATGCTCTGGATGGCGGACAGACTATCGGAGGTAAATGCCTTGCCGGCACGCTCCAGTAACTGTTCTTCATTGCGGCAGACCCCGCTTCCCAGGCCGCCCAGCGCGAACGCGATCCTGAGCATGACGGGATAGCCGATCTCTTCCGCGAACTTTTTCGCTTCTTCCGTGGAATTCACGGCCTTGCTTTTCGGATAGCGCACCGCGATCTCGTCCAGCACGCGGTTGAATTTTTCCCGGTCCTCGGTGTTCCGGATGGTCTCGACCGGGGTCCCGAGCACCTTGACCCCGTATTTTTTCAGGATGCCCTTGTCATGCAGTTCCAGCCCGCAGTTCAGGGCGGTCTGGCCGCCGAAACTGAGCAGGATGCCGTCGGGTTTTTCTTTTTTCAGTATGTTCTCGACGAATTCCACGTTGACGGGCAGAAGATAGACCTTGTCGGCCAGGTAATCGGAGGTCTGGATGGTCGCAATGTTGGGATTGATCAGGACGGTGTAAATGCCTTCTTCTTTCAGGGCTTTGATCGCCTGCGAGCCGGAATAGTCGAACTCGCCCGCTTCCCCGATCTTGATCGCGGCCGAACCCAGGATCACGATTTTTTTGATTTTTTTCGGCATGGCTCCGGACTCCCCCTTTAAAAGCAGCGTTTGAATTCGTCGAAGATAAAGCCCGTATCCACGGGACCCGGCATGGCCTCGGGGTGGAACTGGGTGGACAGCACGGGCAGGTTCTTGTGCCAGAGGCCTTCGTTGGTCCCGTCGTTCAGGTTCTCGAACCAGGAGATCCAGCCGGCGGGAATGCTGTTCATGTCCACCGCATAGCCGTGGTTCTGGGTCGTGACGTAGGCGCGGCGGCTCAGGCGGTCCAGAACGGGCTGGTTCTGGCTGCGGTGGCCGTAACCGAGCTTGTAGGTGCTTGCGCCGGCGGTCAGGGCCAGGAGCTGATGCCCGAGGCAGATCCCCAGGACCGGTTTGCGTTCCGCGATCAGATCGCGGATCCTGTCGGTCATAAAGCGGTATTGCGCCGGATCGCCCGGTCCGCTGGAGAGAACGACGCCGTCATACTTCATGGTTGAATAATCGTAATGATAGGGCACCTGGATCACCCGCATGCCGCGTTTCACCAGGTTCGCGATAATGCTGTTCTTGCAGCCGAAATCCAGCAGAAGGATGGTCCGCTCGCCTTCCCCGTGTTCGACGGGCGCCTTGACGGCGACCTTTTCGATGAGCAGGTCCTTGTTCGGATCGTAAAAATCGACATCCTGCCCGTCCACGACGATCTTGCCCAGCATGGTGCCGCTTTCGCGCAGGACCTTGGTCAGGGCGCGGGTGTCGATCCCGCTGATCCCGGGGACGTTCTCCTTTTTGAGCCATTCGTCCAGGCTCATGTCGGCGTTCCAGTGGCTGTAGGCTTCCGAAAGATCGCTGACGACGAAGCCGAAGGCCTGAATGCGGGGGGATTCCCAGCGCTTGCTTGTGATATCGCCGTCCGATTCGGCCGGGACGCCGTAATTCCCGATCAGCGGATAGGTGGAAGCGAGGATCTGTCCATAGTAGGAGGGATCGGTGAGCGCTTCGGGATAGCCGACCATGCCGGTATTAAAAACCACCTCGCCGGAGGTGGACCGCGCCGCTCCGAAAGCTGTCCCTTCGAAGCTTAAACCGTTCTCTAAGATAAGTTTTGCGTTCATATGGTTCGTGCCGCTCTGTGTCTGATTTTCGGGGTTCGCCGGTTTTGCACCCTCTCATCCGGAACTTGGAATAATGTAATAAAACATCCTCCCCGATAACAGAAAAAAATCAATGAAAAAATGAAATATTTGTTCATTTCGTTGTTAAAAGGTAACAATTATGAACGATATGCAAATAAAAAATGAATGTCATCCTGAACCCCGTAACATCGGGGTGAAGTAGAGACGCAAGATCTTGCGTCTCTACATGCAAGATCTTGCGTCTCTACATGCAAGATCTTGCGTCTCTACAAATGCGTCTCTACATGCGTTTCGACGGGATATTTATTTTAAGGATCCGCCCCACTCCGTCACGACAAACCCCTGGCGTTCGAAAGAGGGGATCCGGGGTGTTGTCAGGTTCTGACAGGTGTCGCTTCCATCAATGAAATAGAACAGGCGCAGCAGGGAATCTACTGCTTTATTGATCTTTAAAGGCACAATGCTGTTGATCTTGGCCGTATGTTGCGGATACATGATGTAATAAGGTTTATCTTTTAAACGCGGTATCCAATATTCTATGAAATGGGAGATCTCTTTTTTATTAAAACCGTAGTCCCGAAGATTCGTCATAAAGAAATATTGCAAATCTTTTTTGGCAATACACCACCCTTCATCTTTTTGCCAATCCCCCGGCAGATCCGCCTCATAGAAAAGAAACTCATATTTCCGATTGATCGTACCATCGGGTTTCACGCGGATGTTCTTCCATTTTTTGGGATAGTCCGGGATGGATTCGGTGACCTTGCCGCCTTCGGGCAGGTCAAGAGAGACCGTCATTTTTGTCTTCTTTTCGGGATAGAGGTAGATGTTGGGTTTGTCGAAATGTGTTGTTGAAATAAATGAACTGGCTATGAAGGTCACTTGATACTCATTAGGATGAAATGCTTCGGGAGTATAAGATTTAATTTTCAAACACTGAAAGCAAAATATTTTCATCTCAACATCATCAAAATAATATGTTTCATAATCACCCTCTTTGAATTTTCTGCTAAACAAAGAGTCATATACTTGAAATGTAAACCAGGCTTGCAAGGTCGTGTCTGTCAAGTCCATTGTAATACTATCCAAACGTGTCCATTCAGTTTTACTCTGATATAATTTTTCACCTACTGAAATTTGTACCGTATCAAGGTCATCATAATCATTATAAGGTAAAATACTTCTGCATCCCGTAAAGATGATCACCGTCAGGATGAGCGCGAGGAGGGTTGGGAGGAGTTTTTTCATGTTTGGGGCCTTTGTATTATATTCTTTCATTTTAGGAACAGGCGTGCCTGTTCCCTACACATCGTTATTTTAAAATCTCAAAAGTAAATATTCCCAGTCACCAGTTTCCAGTCACTAATCACTTTAAAATCACGCCCCATTCGGTGGCGGTAAACCCTTCCCGTTCAAATGCCGGGATCTCCGGTTCGGGCAGATCAAAATGAAAGGCGGAACCCGAGATGACATAATGCAGGCGCATCAGCTTGTCCGGCCGCGGCGAGATCCTGAGCTTGATGACCTGATTGACCATCTCCGTGTATTGCGGCAGGATCATGTAATAAGGATCTTCATTCAAATCCGGTATCCAGAATGCAAGGAAATCCTCGATCTCAGCATCGTTGAAGCCATATGCTTTAAGGTTTTGCGCAAAAAATTCCGGCAAATCTTCTTGCTTGACAACCCAGCCCTCCACATATTGCCAGAAATCGGGGATCTCGCATTCATAAAAGAGAAAATCGAACTTTCTGTCGATCTTGCCGTCAGGTTTGACCTTGATATTCTTCCAATCCACTGGATATAAAGGATCCGAATGAATGACCTTTCCCCCTTGCGGGAAGTCGATGGCAACACGCATTTTGGTGGTTTTTTCGGGGTACAGGTAGAGATTGGGTTTGCGGTCGATAATAGAACTTGGTTCCAGAACAAACGCTATTCTATAATCTTCTTCTTGAATCGTCTGTCCGGCAACAGGACAGGGTATAATGTCTGTAATATGAATCTCAAATAAACTACCGGGTTCATGAAGCGGATCATCATTAAAGTATAATGATCTGTCCATACATGAATCGGATGAAAAACTGACTGAGCGCCCATCACCCCACCCGTCAGCGATGGTCATCCAGAACACAACGCGTCCTGCCCAAATGCATTCCATGCCTTCCGGACAACGGCTATCTTCCGTAATACTGTCAAGACGGAACCAAAAATCTTTTGTTTCATAGACCGTTTCACCTATGGCGATTTGAACGGTATCGCCATAATCAAATTGATCATACGGATTTGGGAATATACTTTTACATCCGGTAAACATGATCACCGTCAGGATGAGCGCGAGGAGGAATGGGAGGAATTTTTTCATGCTTGGGGCCTTTGTATTATATCCTTTCATTTTAGGAACAGGCGTGCCTGTTCCCTACATATCGTTATTTTAAAATCTCAAAAGTAAATATTCCCAGTCACCAGTTTCCAGTCACTAATCACTTTAAAACCACGCCCCATTCGATGACGGTAAAGCCCCTGCGCTCGAAGCCGGGGATCGCCGGCGCCGGAATACCGGCCGGCTTCATTTCCCGGGATTCTTCGATCACATAGAACATTCTCAGGATGGATGCGGGTTCTTTGCTGATGTTCAAGGTGACCAGTTCATTGACTTTATCGGTATACTGGGGATAAATGTTGTAACAGGGCGAATGCTGAAGCCGGGGTATCCAGTAATCGATAAAATCGCCGATCTCGTTTCCGGCAAATCCGTATTCGGACAGGTTTTGCCGGAAAAAGGCTTCGAGACCGCCGGTCATCACCTGCCAGCCTTCGTCGTACTGCCAGCGGTCCGGCAGCGCAGCTTCATAGAAGAGGTAATCATGCATGCCGTTGATCTTTCCGCCGGGAGTGACCTTGATGTTCCGCCAGGCGTCGGGATACTGAGGATCCGAAACGGTCACGGAACCGCCCTGCGGGAAATCAAGGGAGACATCCATCCGGGTGATAAACTTCGGATAGAGGTAGATATTGGGTTTGTAGGCAACCTCGCCTTCTTCGAGAACAAAGGATATGCGATATTCATCTTGAGCGATTTCAACATCACCCATTCTTTCAGGTTTAATTTCCGTAATTGTCATAACGTAAAAACCTCCATCGTCAACGGAGGCCTGCCAATAAGAATTGAACGTTCTTGTGTTCATGGTATCTGACACAAAGGTCAAGCTCTCTCTCCAACTCTCAACCCCGGAAGTATCCTGGCCCACGCTAAACTCAAGCACAACGCGTCCGGGTGTGTTTGTGTAATAATTTCGAGTATCCTGA
>CALMFL010000131.1 GCA_937862595.1 uncultured Fidelibacterota bacterium | reverse complement strand
CATCCGGTTGATTTTTTTATTAAAAACTTGCGGTAAGTTTTTGTATATTGCGCTTTAAAATTTTAACGGGACTAAGAAGGGAATCACGTATGGCACAAAAAAAAGGCTTACTTGAGATCACGGTCAAATCGGTTATTCTGGGTATTTTGCTTTCCGTTATTCTGGCGGCGGCGAACGCCTACCTGGGACTTTTCGCGGGCATGACCGTCAGCGCCTCCATTCCGGCGGCCGTCATTTCGATGGGCATTCTGCGCTTTTTCAAACGCTCGAGCATTCTTGAGAACAACATCGTGCAGACCGCGGCCTCCGCGGGCGAATCGCTCGCCGCCGGGGTGATCTTCACGATCCCCGCGCTGGTGCTCATGGGCTACTGGACCGAGTTTGACTACATCGCGATCGCGGAAATGTCGGCGGTCGGCGGCATCATCGGGGTGATGTTCACGATCCCCCTGCGCCGCGCGCTCATCATCGAGGCCAAGCTGACCTACCCGGAGGGCGTCGCCACCGCGGAAGTGCTGAAAGCCGGCGACGAGGCCCGGGGCAGCAAGGACGGCAGCAAGCACCTGGCCATGATCCTGAAAGCCGGGCTGGTGGGCGGACTGCTCAAACTTCTGCAGCAGGGCTTTTCCATGTGGAACCAGGCGGCCGAGGCGGCCTTCGGGTTCCGGAACGCCCGCGGCGGAAAAACGATCTTCGGCTTCGGGGGCGACCTGTCCCCCGCCCTGCTGGGCGTGGGATATATTATCGGACTGAATATTTCCATTCTCATGATCGCGGGCGGCCTCATTTCCTGGATGATCGTCCTGCCCATCTACTCGACGATCACCGGACAGACCGGGCCCATTACGCTGGACACCGCCAACGCCATCTGGAGCTCCCAGATCCGCTATCTGGGCGTCGGCGCCATGGTCGTGGGCGGCCTCTGGTCCATCGTCAAGCTTTTCCGGCCGCTGATCAACGGGATCAAGGCGAGCCTGAACGCGCACGCGCAGTCGGACCGCGGCGTTGAAATGGCCAGCACCGAACAGGATATCTCCATCAAGTGGGTCATCGGCATCGTGGCCGTATCGTCCATTCCCCTGTTCCTGCTCTACCTGGATGTGCTCAAAAGCGTTCCGGTCACCCTGATCATGACCGTGGTCATGCTGATCTTCGGATTCCTCTTCTCCGCGGTGGCGGGCTATATGGGCGGACTGGTCGGGTCCTCCAACAACCCGATCTCGGGCGTGACGATCGCGACCATTCTCTTCTCCTCCCTTATCCTTCTCCTGCTGATGGGCAAAGGAAGTCCCGAAGGCGCCGCCGGCGCCATCATCATCGGCGCGGTCGTCTGCTGCGCCGCCTCCATCGCGGGCGACAACCTGCAGGACCTGAAGGCGGGCTACCTGCTGGGCGCGACGCCCTGGAAACAACAAATTATGCAGATCGTCGGGACCGTCTCGGCCGCCTTTGCGCTGGGACTGACCCTGGATATCCTCCACACCGCCTACACCATCGGTTCGGAAACCCTGTCCGCGCCCCAGGCGACCCTGATGATGTCGGTCGCGCAGGGGGTCTTTGAAGGCAATCTGCCCTGGAACATGATCGCCATCGGCGCCGTGCTGGGCATCGCCATCATCGTCGCGGACATCCTCCTTGAAAAACGCGGCGCTTCCTTCCGCATGCCCGTCCTCGCCGTGGCGGTGGGGCTGTACCTGCCGATCTCCCTCTCCGTGCCGGTCTTTATCGGCGGACTGATCTCCTATTTCACCAAGGAACGGACGAAGAACGAAAGCAAAAAAGGACTGCTCTTTGCGTCCGGGCTGATCACCGGGGAGGCCCTGATGGGCATTCTGGTCGCCGTCCCGATCTTCGTCACCGCGAACAAGGCCTGGTGGCCGCATATCGGCGGTTTCGGCTGGCTGGGGATCGTGCTCTTCACGCTGGTCGCCGTCTGGCTTTATGTGACGGCCCGGAAACGGAACGGGGACGAACTCTAGCCCTCTTTTTCCACCGCCGGGGAGGCCCTTCGGCGTCCCGGCAAAAGGCGGCGATCCTTTATCTTTTCACTTGTAATTTGAGCGAATTATTGTATCTTATGCTTGCATAAAAAGGAGCGCCGATGCTGACGAGCATGACAGGTTTCGGGAAGGCCGAGGGAACGATCCGGGATATGAGCGTGACGATCGAGTTGAAATCGGTCAACAGCCGCTTTCTGGAGATCTTTGTCGCCGTCCCGAAATTCCTGAATTTCCTTGAGGAGCCGGTCCGGAAATACCTGCGCGAGCGCGTCCAGCGCGGAAATATCCATTGCTTTATCAACGTGAGTTCGTCCGGCGCGCCCCTGGCGTCCTACGTCCCCAACATGCCCCTGTTGAAAAAATTCGTCGCCACCGTGCGGCAGATATCCGACGAGACCGGGATCGATCCGAAGATCACGATGCAGGACCTGCTGGCGCAGCCCGAACTGCTGGCCCTTGAAGAGAACAGCGCCGGGCACGAGCTTCTGGAAGCCGACATGATGAAGGTGCTTGAACGGGCCGTGGCGGGACTTCTGGCCATGGAAAATCAGGAAGGCGAGTTCATCCGGGCGATCTTCCGGGAACGCCTGGCCTCGATCACCCGCCAGCTTCAGTCGATCCGCGACATGCAGACCGAGAACGTCCAGCGCCATATTCAGACCCTGCGTTCGCGCATCGCCGCACTGCTGAAGGAAGAGCCCAACGAACTGGTCATCCACCAGGAGATCGTCCAGATGGCCGACAAGCTCGACATCAGCGAAGAGCTCGACCGCTTCGATTCCCATCTCAGCCAGTTCGACACCTACCTGGATTCCGGGGAATCGGTCGGGAAACGCCTGAATTTCATTTTGCAGGAAATGAACCGCGAAGTGACCACCATGGGCAACAAGGCCTCCCATTCGGGCATCTCCCAGCACGTGGTGGAGATCAAGAACGAACTGGAGATCCTCCGGGAACAGGTGCAGAACATCCAATGAAACAGGGACTTCTTGTCATATTCGTTTCCTTCAGCGGCGGCGGGAAATCCACCATCGTCCGCGCCTTGAGGGAAAAACATCCGCAGTGGCGCTTCTCCGTTTCCTGCACGACCCGTCTGCCCCGGAACAACGAAACGCACGGCGTCCATTATACGTTCATTGACACGGACACCTTCCGCAGGATGATCGCGGACGGGGCGTTCATCGAGCACGAGCAGGTGCACGGCGACCTGTACGGAACGCCGAAGGCCCCCCTGGACGCGGCCCTGAAGGACGGCGAAGTCATGATCCTGGACATCGACGTCAAGGGCGCCCTGCGCATCATGCGCGCCTGGCCGGACGTCACCGTCAGCTTCTTCATCGACGTCCCCGACATGAAGGTCCTGGAGCAGCGGCTCCGGGCGCGCGGAACGGAAAGCGAAGAGCGCATACGGAAGCGCCTGTCCCGCATTCCCGAGGAGCGCAGCGAAAAAGAAAAGTTTGACCATGTGATCATCAATGATAAATTAGACCTTGCGGTCAGAGAGATCGAAACCATTATTGTGAACAAACTGGAGGCAATCCAATGAAAAAAGATTTTAGATTCAAGGGTGAACGTCCCGACGATATATTTGAAGCGATCACCGTGATGGCAACCCGCGCCCGTCAGATCAACCAGAAGCGCAGCGAAGACTATCCGATCCAGAACATGACGGACCCGGACAGCGACGAGGTCTTCGAAAGCGATGTGGATTTCGATTCCTTCGAAAAGCCCGCATCCATGGCGATGGAAGATTACGAAAAGGGCGAGATCGGCTTCAGCTACGACAAGAGCGACGAACCCGAAGACGAACCCGAAACCAAAAAATAGTCATGTCTGCGCTGAAAGGCAAATCCATCGTCCTCGGCCTGACCGGCGGGATCGCGGTTTATAAAAGCGCGTCCCTGCTCCGGCGGCTGACCCGCGACATCGGCTGCGGCGTCACGGTCGTGATGACACGTTCGGCCCGGGAATTTATGACCCCCCTGATCTTCGAGACCTTTTCCGGCAATCCGGTGATCACCGATATGTTCCGCGCGGAAAGCGGGATCGTCGGAACGCGCCATATCGACATCATTCAGCGGGCGGACCTTGTCGCCGTCATTCCGGCCAGCGCCAACATCATCGGCAAGATCGCCGGCGGGATCGCGGACGACGCGCTCAGCACCATGCTGATGGTCGCCAAACCCGAAAAGATCGTCATCGCCCCCGCGATGAACAAGAACATGTACCTGAACCCCCACGTTCAGCGCAATCTGCAGCTGCTGCGCGACCTTCGCTACCATGTGATCGAGCCCGGAACGGGCGAACTGGCGACCGCCGAAGAAGGATGGGGCGTCGGGCGCCTGCCCGATGAACGCACCCTGCTTTTCTATCTTGAACAAGCCCTTTTGTCCCAGACCCCGGATCCCCTCAGGGGAAAACGCGTCCTGATCACCGGCGGCCCCACCCGGGAAGCCATCGACGACATCCGCTATATTTCCAATCCCTCCAGCGGCAAGATGGGCCACGCCCTCGCGGAAGCCGCGGCCAAACGCGGCGCGCAGGTCACTTATGTCAGCGGCCCGTCGTCCCTCCCCGACCCCCTCGGCTGCACGACCCGCCGCGTGAGCGGCGCTTCGGACATGAAAGCCGCCGTCACCGAAAAATTTAATGATACGGATATCGTGGTCATGGCCGCCGCGGTCGAAGACATCCGGCCGAAAAGCGTCCATTCGGGCAAGCTTAAGAAAACCGAACTCCCCGCCCGCCTCGAACTGGAAAAAAACGACGACATCCTTTTATATCTGGGCAGGCACAAAACGCACCAGACCCTGATCGGGTTCAGCGTGGAAGTCGAGAACGAGCTTGAGAACTCCCTCGCCAAGATGGAGGCCAAGCGCCTCGACGGGATCGTGGTCAACAATCCCCGCGAAGCCGGAAGCGCCTTTGCCGGGGACACCAACCGGGTCACGCTCCTTCTCCGCGGCAGCGAGCCCCTCGCCCTGCCCCTGCTGAGCAAGACAGAGACGGCCGAAGCGATCTGGGACCGTCTGGCCGCGAACCCCGGGACCGTCTGACCCATGCAGGAAAAAATACACTTTATTGAATATATGAAAGACGTCTACGGACGCGAGCTGATCGGCGGCGCCCTCCGGACCCCGCTGGACGATTATTACGACGAGATCCGCAACTGCCGGAAATGCGCGCTCGCGGAAACCCGGCATCACCTGGTCTTCGGCGCGGGAAACCCCCAGGCGGACATTCTTTTCATCGGCGAAGCGCCCGGCGAGCAGGAAGACCTGAGCGGCATCCCCTTCGTGGGACGCGCCGGAAAACTGCTGGACAGCGTTCTGCAGGAGATCGGGATCTCCCGCGGGGACGTGTTCATCGCCAACGTGCTGAAATGCCGCCCCCCCGCGAACCGCGACCCCCTGCCCGAAGAGATCGCGCTCTGCGAGCCCTACCTGCACCGGCAGATCGACCTGATCAAACCCCGGGTGATCGTCGCCCTGGGCCGCATCGCCGCGAACACCCTGCTCCGGGAATCGAACGCCCTGAAGGACATGCGCGGGATCACCTACCGCTATCACGGCACCGACCTGCGCGTCACCTACCACCCCGCGGCCATTCTCCGCAACATGGGCATGCTGGACCTGCTGAAAGACGACTTGAACAATATTGCGGGTTCCTACCGCTGATCTCCCTGACATTCACCACGAGGATATTCCACTTCTTCAGTGTTTAAATGTTGAATCTTTTCCCCGAATTGATTTCTCATTAATTTCCATCTTGCTCCATCTATGTTTTTACTTGACACCTTAATCGAATATGGTTATTTTCATGATGCACTAGAAATAAACAAAAGGCGTTATTTACAGGATTTTAAAACAGATAGTTGAGCCATTGCTTAGAAGGTGTATCTGCTTTAAATTTTACAAATAAGGCCCAAACCAAGGAGGTTCTCAAATGAGGAACAAAATGCTTGTGCTTATTCTGGCCATGGTCTTCCTGTTCGCAGGAACGGCTTTTGCCCAGACAATGAGCGGAACGTATTACGTCGGTAATACCGGGACGGCACCCGGCGCCACCGATCCGCATTACGCGACGCTGAACGCTGCGTGCGAAGCCGTGATGGCCGCCGGAGTGGGAGGTGATATCCTTTTCCTTATCACCAGTGATCTCACCGAGCCGGACAATGTGGATCTGGCTGTCAACACCGGCGAATTTTCAATAACCTTTAAACCCTTTACGGGGATAACACCCACGGTCACCTACACGCAAGCCGCTGACAATGCGGGTTCTTCGGGCGCATGGGTGATCGGTATGCTGAACACATCCGGAGCACCGTTTGTGCCCACCAACAATATTATGATTGATGGGTCCAATGCCGTGGACGGAACCACCCGCGACCTAAGCTTTGTATCATCTACGGGTACAAATGCCTATGCCTTCCGGATCAAGGGAAACTGTGACAATATCACCATCAAGAACTGCAACATGACCGTTACGACGGCTTCATACGGTATATGGGTCAATTCTCAGGACAATGCCATTCCCGATAGCCTTACGATCGAGAATAACTTTATCCAGGCAAATTCCACAACGACCGCAACCCCGGTTCATGTTTCTTACAGCGGAACGATCACGGAACCGTTGGAAAACCTCGTTGTCCGGAACAATCATCTTGTAGCCCGTACCCGCGGCGTGTTCCTGAACGGCAATACGAATGTTGCCCTGATCGAAGGAAATACCGTTGAGGTCAATCAAACGGCTTCCGGGTATGTCAGTAGCGCCGTCATGGGCAATAAGATCTTTTCCACCGGCACTACCTACATTCTCGGAAATGATTTTAAGGTCAATGCAACGGTTAACACGGCGGCTGCCAACGGGATCAGAACGATCGTAGCTTCCGGCGGCGGAACCTTTATCGTTGCCAATAACTTTTTCCGCGGATTTGCAGGACCTTCTGCATCCGGTACCGCTTCCGAAATGATCGGCATCCGCTGCGGATCTCCGGTTGAAGCATATTACAATACTTTCGTATTGAATAATATCGATGCGACGACAGGAACCCTGTACCGCGCGATCAATGTTGCCGCAGGTACGCCGACGATCATGAACAATATCTTCGTCATTGAAGAAGACGATTTTCCGGCCTACGCCATCAGCGGCGCCCCGGTCAGCAATTACAACAACTTCTACCTCGCGGGCACCACGAACGCCAAAGCGCATCCGACCTATGCAACGCTCGCTGACCTGCAGGCCGCAGGCATGGATACCAATTCCGTATCCAAAGCGGTGGAATTTGCCGCTGCGGACGACCTGCACCTGGCCGGTGTTTCCGTGGATGACTTTGACCTGGCCGGCACTCCGATCGCCGGGATCACCACCGACATCGACGGCGATGTCCGCGGCGATTATCCCTATATGGGTGCCGACGAGGCGTCTGTTGCCCTCGAACCCCCTGCGCCGGACCCGGTTATCTTTGCCAATAACTTCGTTTACACGGACGGTACCCTTCTGACAGCAGAAGGCTGGACCGCCCACAGCGCTGCCGGTACCAATGCGATTACCGTGAATGCGCCTGCATTATCATTCGAAGGTTACCTCGGCGGAAACGAGGGCGGAGCGGCCGAACTTTTCGGTCCGTCCGGAGAAGATATCAACAAGACCTTCACCGAACAGAATGCCGGCAGTGTTTACACCGCTTTCCTTGTGAACGTTACCGAAGCTAGCGAAGCGGGAGACTATTTCCTGCATGTTGCTCCGACAACGATGGGATCGACCTATCGCGGCCGTATCTTTGTAAAACGCGATGCAAGCAATAACCTTGCCTTTGGCGCAAGTAAAAGCGGCAGCAATATTGTCTACAGCAACTTTGACTATGCGCTCAACACCACCTATTTGATCGTCATGAAATACACGATGGTCGAAGGCGATGCTAATGACGAGATCGTTCTATGGGTCAACCCCGAAGGCGATACCGAACCTGCGGCATTGCTGTCTCAAACCGATACCGGCAGTGATGCCGCGAATATCGGTACGGTAGCTCTCCGTCAGGGCGGCACCACCACGGCAGCGAAATTACGTCTTGACGGTCTCCGCCTTGGAACCGACTGGGCGGCCGTTGTCGGCGATCCCGTTGCGCCCGAACCGCCGGTTCTCGAAGATCCTGCGGATTTCTTCATTCCGAAGGGCTCGCATGAAAAGGGCTGGGCGACACTGAAAGAGGCGGTCGATTCGATCAACGCCAACGGCGTGGTCGGGACCATCAACCTCCTTCTGGACGCGGACACCCTGCGTGAAGAATCCTTCACCTTCAACGCGCCTCTGGATGCGGTCAACAACGTGGTCGTCAAACCGGCTCCCGGACGGGATGTCGTGCTGATCGTAACACCGGGCCTCTCAAAGGGCAACGGCATTCAGATGATCGGCTTTGATAAGGGCTACGTCACCTTTGACGGAAGTAACGACGGTTCCAACAGCCGGAACCTGCTCGTGACGACCGAGACGAACGACACCCGCGTTCCCTTCGGTTTGAACAGCGGCAATGCGGACAATGTCGTTATCAAGAATCTTGAGATCGTAAATATCGACCATCCCGCCGTTACCGTAGATTTCCGTTACGGGCTTGTCATTAACGACCTCGACGGAGTTTCCGGCTTAGTCGTTGAGAACTGTCAGATCGGAAGCGCCGAAAGGCCTATCCGCCGTGACGGTCTCGCTCCCTGGGGCGGTTCCGGAGCAGAACCGCATCAGTTCAGTTTTATCGGGAATGAGATCTATGCCGGTATACGTGGTATCACCACGATCTATTTGGCAAACTGCGAGATCATCGGAAACACCATCAACATATTGCCCGCGACGGCAGGGCCTTCGGGCACCGGTATTCCTCCGACCTCATCGGATGCCTATAACCACGGTATCTATATTACCGGCCATTCCGGCACCCTGCTCATCGAAGGCAACAAGATCAATATGCCCGAAAAGGTCAACAGCACCACCGCCTACCTGATGGGCATTGCGTTTGCCGGCAACGGCGCTACCGTTGACGATCAGATTTATATCATCAACAACTTCTTGAACATCGGTGCGGCGGATGAAACGCGCGACTGTTTCGGTATCGGCTTGCGTTCGACCCAGAACATGGGAAACATCAAAGCCTACCATAACACGATCGTGGTCAATCAAACCGCATCGACCCTCGTCGGTTACGGCGTCGGCAACCGTTCGAACGGTACCGGCCCGGTCAATCTTGACCTGAAGAACAACATTGTGATCAACAATCATACCGGGAACCTCGGTTCCGCCGCCATCGGCGTGATCCCCGCAACCTCGGTCCTTACCTCCGATTACAACGTGCTCGTATCCGACTCGGTATTTGCGAACCTGATGGGCACGACCTATGCCGACCTGGCCGCATGGCAGGCGGCCGGACAGGATGCCGGATCCGTTTCCAAGGCGGTCACCTTCGCCGGCGCAGCCGATCTGCATCTTGCAGCGCCTTCGTATTCCGACCTTGACCTGGTCATGCCGAAGATCAATGATGTGGATGTGGACATTGACGGCGACGCTCGCGGTCATATCCTCTATTCCTACGCCGGTGCCGATGAAGGGACTGCGTATCCTCTGGGCAATGACCTGGAACTGACCTTCGACGATGCGACCGACGTCTCCAACTGGAGCCACTGGGATGAAGCCAACGGATGGACCGTCGAAGCATGGGCCGCCGACAGCACCCTCCGGCTTTCCGATGCGGGATACAGCATGATCGCAAAACGTCCCGTTTCGGCGACACCCGGCTGGATGTACAAGCTTTCCATCGACATCAAGACAGGTAACTGGGAAGGAAAGGCGCTTGATCTTTCCGTCCAGGGACTTGGCAACGACCTCGTGAAAAAATCCATCGTCAGCGATGACGTCTGGACGACCTTCACCTTTATCGGCGTTGCGGATGCCGAAGACGGCTATATCCGCATTGTCGGTAGCGGGAATGTTGAAGCAGATACCGTTTTTGTCGACAACGTCATCTGGGACGACCTGTATTTAGAGGTTGTTCCTTCCGCCACCGTACGTGACGTGCGCGGAGCGACCATCGGCGATTACATTGCCGCATCCGGCGTGGTCACCACCACCACCGAGTACGGTACCGCCGGTCCTGTTTACATTCAGGACGGTACGGCCGGTATCGCAGTCTACAAATATGACGTCGCTCAGAATGTCGTGAACGGAGACGAGATCCTGGTCGTTGGTAAACTGAAAGACTACAACGGACTTCTGGAATTCGATCCCGTGTACGACTACATCGTTCTGAGCAAAGACAATGTCGTTGAACCCACGGTGATCACCGCCCTTGACATGGAAGACAGGGAAACCTACGAAGGTATGCTTGTCACCATCGAAAAGGTCGATACCCTCGAAACGGGCCTCTCCTGGGCCTCAACGGCCGGTATGAACAAGGGATTCTCTCTGAAAGACAAGAATGATTCCACGTTCTACTGCTACATTGATAAAGACACCGACATCGACGGCTCGCCGAAACCGACGGAATGGCCGCTGAACATCAGCGGTATTATGGGCGACTATAACGGCGCACAGCTTCTCCCGAGAAGCCTTGCCGATTTCGCGCCCGCAAACAATCCGCCCGCCGCGTTCACCTGGGTGAATCCGCCCGACGAAACGGTGATCACCTCGCTTGAGGATCCCAATTTCCATAAGGTCCTGATGGGCGCCGATTCCGTTCTGGCCCTGCTCATGAACTGGACCACGGCGGTCGACGACGATACCGAAGACACCGTGACCTACCAGATCATGATCTCCCCGGACGGTCCGGAAGAAGACCTCATTACGCAGGACACCTTCATGTACATGCCGGTCAACACGGAAAAACCCTGGGATATGAACGGCACCTATGAAGCCTATGTCATTGCATCGGACCTTCTGGGCGAAACAACGCACAGCGACACCATCACCATTACCTTCGATTTCCAGGCTCCTCCCGTGGTGGTCTATTCGGATATCGTCCTGGTTGACGGTGCACCGAAGTTCTATGCGAAATTCAACATGCCCATTGCTCCCGAAGTCGCGAATTTCAAGCTGGTCGACTGGAGCGACGGCGCTGCGGCATCCAATGCCACCGCCATCACCTATGCCGGCGGCCTGGATATCCTCGTCTCGGGCGCGTTTGTTGAAGATCACTGGTTCTCGCTTGCCTATAGCGGCGTCCCGTCCGCTGCGGATTCTGCGGAAACCCCGCTGACCGTGGTAGACACGACCAAGGCATGCGAAGTCCTGATCCCCTTCAGCGCGAACCATCCTGAAGATGTCACCACGATCGAAACCTTTGAATCCGGCGTCGGCTTGTTCAAGAACCCGACCTACTCAGGTTCGACCGTCGGTCTTCTGACCACATCAACCTTTGAATCGTCAGCCGATGCGGCTTACCGCGGAACGAAATCCGGCAAGCTGAACCTGCTCGACGACCCGGCAGGATCAGGCTGGTACTTACGTCTGTATCACGGTTTGACATACAGCGTCAATGCCAACTCAAAACTGATGTTCCTTGTCAAAGGTACGAATGCGAACGTTGAAATGCGCATTTCCGTCAAGGACACCGGTTATGAACAGGGTCCGTGGAAGATGGTCTCCCTCAGCGAAACCGACTGGCAGGTCGTCAGCTTCGACCTCGCGAACGACGTAGCTGAAGGCTGGATCACCGGAAACGGCCTGATCGAAGGCACGACCTTGAAGATCGAAGCGCTTCATATGCGCTGCGCCGAAGACGCCGATGTGGTCCTCTACATCGACGAATTCACCGAACGTAAAGTCCTGAGCCCGGTCGATGTCACGCTGAACGTCATCATGAAGAAACAGGTTGCGGATGGAAAATTCGCACTTGCAACGGATTTTGTTGACGTAGCCGGGTCCATGAATGGCTGGGGCGGCACCACGATGGCGGATTTTGACGCGGATACGACCTATTCCGTCACGCTTCCGCTCATGCCCTACTCAAGCCATGAATTCAAATTCCGCATCAACGGCTCCTGGAGCGATGCAACCTGCGAATTCCCCAGTGGCGGCCCCAATCGTCAGTTGACGGTCGGAACCGTTGCAAGCGAACATACCTACTGGTATAACGACGACACCCTTGAAGTGGCCGTCGACGGCATCCCGGTTGAATTCGCACTGCATCAGAACTATCCGAACCCCTTCAACCCGACCACGACGATCAACTTTGACCTTCCCGCCGATGCGGACGTCAAACTGGTCATCTACGACATTACGGGACGTACCGTACGTACGCTCGTAAGCGGCAGTATCACCGCCGGGTACAAGAAGATCGTTTGGAACGGCCGTGATGATTTCGGCAGAGGCGTTGCAACCGGTATGTATATTTACAGACTGGTCGCCGGAGACTTTGTTGACGTCAAGAAGATGACCTTCCTGAAGTAAACATCGTTAGCTGAATACATAAAAAAAGGCTCCTTCGGGAGCCTTTTTTTGTTGATAAGTTGATAAGTTGATGTGTTGATGTTTTGTGTTGCTTGCTTGCCCTGCGCTGTGCCGGGCCGTCTTACCGGGTGACGAAGCTCTCCTGTTCGGGATCTGTACAGATTGAATCCGGAATCTTGTATTTTACAATTTCCTATTCAACCCCTTCAGCCTTCGCCCTCCTTCAGAGCGCTGCGGCCGGCATGCCGGAGATCCGTGAATCCATACGGGAGAAGATCCTTAGATGTGCCACGGGATTCAAGCTCATTGTTTATCGTTAACAGGTAATCGTTTTTTGGAAATTCTGTCTGTTAATCTGTCCTGCCGCGCCCCGCGCAGTCCGCGAAGCGGGGTTATCCTGTCAATTGAGCTATCCTGACTATCCAGTTATCCTGTCCGCAACTTATCCAGTCATCCTGTCTGCGATCTGTCCCGTGATCCCCTCACTTGCGTGTATAAAACGTACTCGCTACGATCTCCATCTGCCGCAGATAAACGGCCTTGCTCTGCCCGGGCGCAAAGATCATGCAGTCGATCAGATAGGTCCGGTCCGTCACGCCGTCGTAAAAATAGAACATGGAAAAGGGCCCGCCCAGCAATTTGGTCGGATGCCCCCACAGGCCCCGGATATTGTTCACGAACATCCCGCCCCACTCGACGGTGCGGTACCTCGCATAGGATTTCTCGACATAGATCTTGTCCATCAGGTTCTGCATCAGCCAGTATTTCATCCTGAGGGCCCATTCCTGATCGATCACCTTGTTGAACCCGCCGTCGCGCCAGTAGACGATGATGTTCCGCTGGGGACGCGCACAACCCAGCTGAAGGATATGGCGGGCCGTATCCAGATAAATGATCTCGTAGTCATGCGGCAGGCGGAAGGAAAAACCCAGCCGTTTGAAAAGCGATTCGGACACTTCCTTTTCTTCCGCGGTGTGGTACAGCTGTTTGAACTGCGACGACAGGAATCCTTGGTTGATCACCTGGTAGATCCGGTCCCCGTTCCCGCGGATATAGTCCAGAAGCTCTTCCCGGGTGTTCGCCAGAAGGAGCATATAGGTCTGCCGTTCGGCGTATTTGTCGTACTCGTGGAAAAAGATCCTCTCCCCGGCGCCGACCTGCGCGCGGACCGTCTCGCCGATGCTGTTCTGAACAAAGAGCGATACGGGGTCTTTTCCGTCGAGGGTCGCGGCAAGAAGGACGAGCTTGTCGTCCCGGTACTGTTCATATTCGTCGATCCCGAAACGGGAAAAATAGAAAAGCTGTTCGATCTGCGGCGTCCGGATCTCATACTCGACCTGCGGGGCAAGCTCCTCTTTGATGCTTTCCCACAGGGCGTCGGAGGCAAGGGTCATGATCGCGATATCGCTGCCGCCGGCGAGCGGCTTGTATTTTCCGCAGGAGACGATCATGAGGGCGGCAAGCAGAAAAATAATACTGCGTTTCATCTTATTCCTCCCCCGCTCTTTCCTGCTGCTGGATGGTCTCCAGCTTTGCCTGCGTTTTAGCAAGGATATCCTGGCAATAGCCGCTCAGTTCCGATCCGCGCTCATACAGTTCGAGAATGGCCTCCAGAGGGGTCTCTTCGTTCTCGATCTGCCTGACGATGGATTCCAGCTCCTGCATGGCGTCTTCAAATGTCTTCGGTTTTCCCATGTCACTGTCCCTTATGTTCTTTTGAATGAACGGTCGCGGCGGCGCTTCCGTCATGAAATTCTATCTCAATGTCCTGGGGCGGGGTCAGACGGCCCGCCGACCCGAGAAGCCGTCGGTTTTTATCGCGGATCAGGGCATAGCCCTTTTTCAGGACGTTCGCCGGGGAATAGGCGAACAGTTTCCCCTCAAAGCCCTCGTATTTTGCCCGTTTGTAGCGCAGATGATGTTCGGCGCCCTTAACCAGCTGCATCCTCAGGTTCGCGATCCGTTCTCCCCAGGACCGCAGCAGGTCGGTGATCCGGCGGGAGGACAGATAGCGCTGAATGTTCTCAAAGCGCTTGCGCTGACGTTCGACGTGCCATTCGACGCGGGTAGACAGTGTGTAATCGAGCTGATTCAGCAGGTTGCGGGCGTCGCGCCAGGAAGCGCAGATGAATTCGGCGGCGTTGGTCGGCGTCGAAGCGCGGTGGTCCGAGACGAAATCGGCGATGCTGGTGTCGGTCTCGTGCCCGATGCCGCTGATGAGCGGGAGGGGGTATGCCGAAATATAGCGTGCCAGGCTTTCGTCGTTGAATTCCCAGAGGTCCTCGATGGAGCCCCCGCCCCGGGCGAGGATCACGCAATCGGGATGCGAAATCTTTAATTTTTCCAGGGCGTCGGTCACGGTCTGCGCGGCGCCTTTGCCCTGAACGCGTGCGGCGGCGAGCGTCAGCGCCACATGCGGCGCATCGTGCCGGAAAACCTTGAGCATGTCCTGCAGGGCGGCGCCGGTCTCGCTGGTGACCAGTCCGACATGCATCGGATATTTTGGAACGGGTTTC
>CALMFL010000130.1 GCA_937862595.1 uncultured Fidelibacterota bacterium | reverse complement strand
GGTCACCAGCGCGGTGTCGTCGCTGACATACTCAATGCTTCTGTCCACATCCACACTGTCGATCGCCTGTTTCACGCGCATCGTGATCCTGCGGCGGGACTGACCCGAACCGCCGGGTCCCGGCGCCGCTTTGGAAAATGTGGCGGGAAGATCGATCTGGATGTCTTCTTCGATCGCGGTATCGATATCCGCTTCCGCAAGCAGTTCGCTTTCGATCAGTTGTGCAAGGGTTACATTTTCCGTGGGATCGGGATCCGGGAAAATGTCAAAATTACAGCTGCTCAGAACGAGCATCGTAACGAGCAGTAAGCTTAAGGTGATCTTTTTCATGGTTGATTTCCTTCCATTTGGTTGGTTTTTATTTTGACCTCTGCTAATAAGACACGCCCGGAGAAAGGAAAGGTTAATGAAAGGCGGAAGAAAGGCGCGGGCAACAGACCATAAACAAATCATGGCGCGTAAACGGGGAGCAGCGGCAGGAATTATTCGAAGGGTTTGCCGACGCAGAGCCGGCGGGTCTTCAGCCCGTATGCATCACCCAAAAAACAGAAAGACCTCTTTCCCGCCGGAGCTGAAAAGAGGTCTTACGCTAAACGGACAAGTAAATGCCTGATTTATCTCGGGGTAATGGTTTTCAGGTATTTGTAAAAATCGCTTTCGGTGGAAAGAACGATGCTGGTGCTTGAATCAAAGGCGTTCTCGTAGGTTTCCATGGTCTTGGTGAAGGCGTAAAAATCCCGGGAAGCGGTGCTTTGATTGTAGGCATTGTTGTAGATCGCGGCCGCCTCGGCATCCGCCTTGCCCATGATCTCCTGCGCGGTGCGCTTGGCTTCGGACTGGATGCGCTTAAGTTCGCGCTCCCGTTCGCCGCTGATCCGCGACGCTTCGCCCTGTCCCTCGGACCGGTACTGGTCGGCAATGCGCTTGCGCTCGGTGATCATGCGTTCAAAAACGGTCGCCTGCACTTCTTTAACGTAATTGATCCGTTTGATCCGGAAATCCAGCACTTCGATCCCGAGGTCCAGGGTCCGTTTTGCGGAATTGGTCTTGATCTCGTTGCTGACGCCTTCCCGTCCGAAACGGATCGTTTCGAGGGTCCCGGCATCCAGGTCCAGAATGGGATCTTCAAGCGGGATGCGGTTTGATGTACGCACCAGCTCGATCAGGTTGTGCTTCGCGATCGTCGTGCGGGTCTCGCCGTCGATGATATCGTCGATGCGCGACAGGGCGCCGCGTTCGTCATACAAGCGCTTGTAAAAGAGCAGCGGATCCGTAATGCGCCAACGCGCATAGGTGTCGACCCAGATGTAGCGCTTGTCCTTGGTCGTGACCTGGTTGCTTTCGCCGCGCCATTCCAGGAACCGCCGATCAAAAACGTGCATAACGTCCACAAAAGGGACCTTGAAGTGCAGACCCGGTTCAACGATGGTCCGGATCGGTTTCCCGAAACGGGTAATGACCGCCTGCTGGGTTTCATTCAGGATAAACAATCCCGTGCTGACTAAAATAAGGACAATCACCGCCAGAAGCGCGATCCAGATTATATGTTTTTTCTTCATGATATGCTCCTTATTTGTCTTGATTCAGGTTAAGTAAGGGCAAGACACCGCCGCTGGATTCATCGATGATGAATTTCTTTTCGATCCGCGGCAGCACCCGGTTCATGGTCTCGAGGTAGATGCGCTGTTTTGTGATCTCAGGCGCTTTCTGATATTCCGCGAAGACCGAATTGAACCGAGCCACATCACCCATCGCGCCGTTGATGCGTTCGGACGCATAGCCCTCGGCGGCCTGAATGGTCTGTTCCGCCTCACCTTTGGCGCGCGGAACGACCCGGTTATACTCGGAACGGGCCTGATTGATGAGCTTTTCCCGGTCCTGCTGAGCCTGGTTCACTTCATTGAATGAGGCTTTCACCGCATCCGGGGGGTTCACGTTCTGAAGAACGATCTGCCGGATCCGTATCCCGTTCTCGTATTCGTTGCAGAGTCCCTGCAGCTTGTCCTGAACGGTCTGTGATACTTCCTGGCGCCCGACCGTGAGCACTTCGTTGAGCGTGCGGTCGCCGACGACTTCGCGCATGACCGCTTCGCTCATGTCGCGCAGGGTCGCCTGGGAGTTACGGACACGGAAAAGGTATTTGTAGGGATCTTCAACGCGGTACTGGATGATCCATTCGACCACGGCGACATTCAGGTCCCCGGTCAGCATAACCGATTCCGAGTCATAGGTCCGCGTGGAATATTGGGTGGTAACGCCCGACTTGAGGGTCCTGAACCCGAATTCTTCTTTCAATTGCCGTTCGACAGCGACCTGATAGACCTTGTCGATCAACGGCAGTTTGATGTGCAGTCCCGGATCGGTTGTTTTGGTGTATTTCCCGAACCGGAGGATCACGCCGACATTTTCCGCTTGCACAACATAGATCCCGCTTGCCACGATCACGAGCACGAGCAGTATGATGAGTATGTTCACGATTTTTTTGGCATTGACTGCAACGCTTCGTTTCACTTCTTCTGCGTTTGCCATTCTGTCCTCCATTCTGTTTTTATTTCTTTAATGTAAAAAAATATTTATCAATATGATATATATTTTGTAATTTTATCCGCAATCAATAATGCTCAGCATAAACGGGGACTCCGTGGATCATCTTCAACGCGCCTTGAATTGCGATACGTCGGTTTTTATCCAGGCTTGCGCCGGCGCGGGGAAAACCTTTGCGCTGACCAAACGTTATGCGGCGATCCTGGACAGTTTTGCCCGGGAAGCCGAAGCCGGAGCCGGAGCCGCCGCCGATCAGATCGACCATAAACGGATCTTGGTCATTACCTTCACCAAAAAAGCCACCGGCGAGATGAACCGGCGCATTTACGAAGATGTGAACATCCTGTTGTCCGGAAAAGAGATCAAGGAATTCAAAGGTAAAAATTTCTGCCCCACTCTCAGGACTTCCCGGCATGAGGCAGTAAAGAAATTCACGCAGGACCTGAAGGACACCTTCCCCCAAAACTCCATTTCAACGATCGACAGTTTTTGCGCCGGCATCCTCAGGGAGTTCTCCTATAAAGCGGGGCTGGATCCCCAATTCAAGGCCCAGGACGAACACGACACCAAACGGCTCTTGAACGAAATGCTGAGCGCCTGGGTCTCTGAAAAATTAAATTCGGATCCCGGGTATTTCAACAGGTTACTGGACGAATTCAGTTTCTATCAGATCAAGGAGATCCTGAAAAGCATGTACGCTTCGAGGGAGATCCTGGATGATTATATCAACGATTTTGAACATAAGTCCGGGGAGCAAATCTGGCGGGAATGGCTGGCGCATTACACGCCGGATGCGGATATTGAAAATCTTGCGGCAACTTTTGAGTCCTTGTGGAAAAGGATCCCGTCGCTTTGCGGGAATAAAGAAGATGCCTTGTACAAAGGCGTACAAAAAATGCAGGCAGACCTGTGCGGCCTCGACCGTCATGACCCCCTGGAGTTCAGGGCCGCATTTATCTCCGATGTCGTCCGCAACGGCGTCTTTTTTACCAAGAGCGGAACGTATTTAAGGAAAAACACGGGATCAAAGGGAAACTGGAGCGACAACAAAGATCAGGTCATGGGTTGGTTCCAATTGCTGAAAGACACCCTGGATGAAAAAGATATTCTCATGGTTCCCGGGCTGCAGGATAAAAAGATCATTCCGTTTTTAAAGGACCTGATCAAAAAATTCAGGGAATTCGATGCGTACTTTTCAGCGATCCGCATGGACCGCGATCTGCTGGATTTTTCCGATGTGATCATTCTGACGCACAAACTGCTCAGCGAACATAAAGATGTTCGGAAGATCCTGGGGCAGCGCTACCGGCACATCATGCTGGATGAATTCCAGGATACGAATCCCCTGCGCTGGCAGATCATCAGGATGATCCTGGATGCGGGAAACGACATCAAACTTTTCATCGTGGGTGACAGGAAACAGTCCATCTACCGGTTTAACAACGCCGACGTGACCGTCATGGACACGGCAGAGGAAGTCATCAGGTCATTGAAGGGGGAGATAATTGAATTCAACGACAATTACCGTTCCTCACAGACCCTGATCGACGAAGCCATTAACCCTCTCATGAGCATGATCCTGAAAAAGCCGGGGGAAGAAAAGGAAGCGTACGAGGCGGATTTCAGGAATACGGAAAGTCCGCAAAAAAAAGAAGGACTGGAAGGCGGCACCCTGGAACGCATCTGGTGCGGGCATGCCAAAGACGAAGAGGAATACATTCCCGCCTATCATACGGCCTACCAGGTAAAACGTTTGCTGGCCGGGCATGAAAACACCGGGATCGACAAGGAAAAAGAAAAACCGCTGATCGCGGTGCTGTTGCGGCGGGGAACAAAAATATCCGACTATTTACAGGCGTTCCATAAATTCGGGGTCCCCGTTTCCATTCTGGGCGGTAAAGATTTTTACAGCTCCCCGGCTCTCAATGACATTTATTATTTTATCTCCGTCCTGGACAATCCTCTGGATGACCATGCGATGACCGGACTTCTGCGTTCGCCCTTCTTGGCCTTGCCGGATCCACGGATCCATTTGCTGGCGGACCGGGGCAACAGGCCGATCTTCGATGCCATGGCTTCAATTCCGGAACTCCGGCAGGCTTATCTTGAAATTGTGACGTGGAGAGAATTATCCAAAACCCTGGCCTTGGATGAGTTGCTCGCTCATATTCTGGACAGCGACGACAGGGAACTCGGCTATGTATCCGAACTGATGCCCGAACAACAGCTGGCGAATCTTGACAAGGCCTTGAATTTGATCCGCGGATTGCAGCGCGGCGGCTCCTCCTTGCGCGAGATACGGGAATTCCTGCATTATCAAATCAGGACCGGGGCCGACGAGCCCCAGGCGATCTGTCCCGCGCAAGCCAGAGTGCAGATCCTGACGGTGCATAAGGCAAAGGGACTGGAGTTCCCCATCGTGGTTATTCCTGAAATGAACAGCAAAGGGAACACCGATAAGGACAGATTCCGTTATGGCCGCAGCGACGGGCGGCCGGAGATATCTTTGTCATTGTCGGACGATGAAAAACCCGGTATGCTTACCCGTTTAAAGGAGATCGCAAAGAAAGAAGAAGAGGCTGAGGATAAACGTGTTTTTTACGTTGCCGTGACCCGGGCCATTCATAAAGTCGTTTTACTGGGAGAGGGCGAGAAGGCCGCCGCAAACAGCTGGTGGACGAAATATGTATTGGGCATTCCCGAAGATCCCGATAAACAGGAACTGCTCGCTGAAAACTGGGGTGAGAATGTCGAGATCCTGCCCAAAGAAAAAGTCATTCCAAAAAACATGACGTCTGAAACTGACGCCCTTCCCTGGAAAGAAAAAACACAGTATGAAGGCCCCGGCAAATATCTGTATCGTTCACCTCACGACCTTATGGGGGAAGGGGATGAAGTTAACGTTAATGACGAAAAAAGCGGACTTGGCGCGGCGCCCGGAAGTCTTTTTCATTATTGCATGGAGCAGGGCTGGCTGGATGCGGATAAATATCAACAGGATATCAATGCCCATAGTTCACACACCTATCCGGAGCTGAATGCCCAGGAACTCTTTGAAAAGCTGAAACCCTGGTTGAGAAATATTAAGGGTCATGAATTATCCGCCGTTCTTCTAGATCCCGATGTCGAAAAATACCCCGAACACAAGATCAAGGCATGGCTGGGCAATGATCTTGACATCGTCCAGGTGAACGGCAGCATCGATCTGCTTTACAGGCAAGACGGCCGGTGGCTTGTTCTGGACTATAAAACGGATGCCTCAAAACGCCTTCTTTCCCGCTACAAAAAGCAATTGCAAAGCTATCAATGGATGCTGAAGCAAGCGTATGGCATTGATGCCGCCGCAAAGATATTTTTTGTTTCACTCAATGACGTCGAAGACGTCGCATGGGATGAGGACTATTTTAACGAATTGCCGCTTGGCCTGTCCCTGAAACCCCAATTGCCGCATTCATCGATGGACATTTCGAACCTGGTGCCGGAGATCAAAGACGGGAAGCAATTGATCTTGTGCGCTTCGGCGCAGCATGAAGAGCAGGTATACCTTGCGTTGGCCCGGAAAGGATTGCTTCGGCCCGATATCCGGATCTCCACGTTGAGCAAATTCCTGCACGAGAAAAATGAGAACGGGATCTCTCAGGACAAACTGCGCCTGATGATCCGGCACCGGAATCCGGGCATGAAGAACGGAACGGCCGATCTTCTGGCAAAGGCCCTCCGGGATGAAGAATTGCTGAAGGGAAAGATCAGGAACGACTTCCGGACATATTATGGAAATATTACATCATTGCCGGCTTACCGGTCTGCGGCGGAGCCTTATCACAGGGTAAAAGCGGACGGTCAGCGTATCATCCTGTTAGACGTTTATGAAGAAACGGACCTTGACAAAGCCCTTATCAATAGACTGGCTTCGGAAACGGACCTTGTACGGCTTTCCTTAAGTCACGATCATACTGAAAAAAACTATACCCTGCTGGAATCCTTCTCTCCAAGAGAGGAAGTTCTTGCCTGCGCGAAACATATCAGGGACAATTACAAAAAGGACGAGCAGGTGCTGATCGCCGTTGCCTCCATGGAGAAATATGCGCCCCACCTGCAGCGGCAATTTCCCAAAGTGGGATTGCGGACAAGATTTATCGGTCCAAGGGCCCTCTATGAACTGCCCTGTACGGCCCAGCTGATGAATTATCTCAAATTATGTACAAAGGGGGCTCCTGAATGGAACGATCTGACTTCCGTTGTTTTGCATCCTTTAATGAACGCGGAAGGTCGTCTCTTTGAACATGACAGGAAGGTCAGGCAGGAACCCATGAACGAAAGGGCGATCCCCGAAACCGGCCTTCACCTGTGCAGGAAAAGCTCCGATGTGTTAAAGTGCATCACAGATGTTGCGGGCGAACTGAAGAAAGATAACGATACGGAAACCTGCAAAGCGTGCGATAAATTCCTTGAAATAGTGGAAAAAGTCATCAGCGATCTGACGGAGATCGATCCGCAAACGGATATTTCCGCGATCTATCGGGAAATGTCCGAAAGGGTCAAAAAAGAAAGCATTCAACGCCGGGACCAGTTCAACGGCATCCCGGTGGTCGGATTACTGGACAGTCTTGGCGTCCGGGCGGACAAACTATACATTCTCGGGATGGTAGAAGGCGATATTCCCCGGCAAGAAAAAGACAATCCCTTTTTCACGAAAAACAAGGATCATTCTCTGGAATTGAACCGGCATTTTATGGATGAGTGGCTGAAACTTGGGGAGCGTGCCATCTTTTGCACATCCACGCATGCCGAAGACGGATCCGAACAAAATCGCTCGTCATTTTTAGAAGATATAAAAATGGATGTTTTTAACAAACCGTCAGCCGGACGAAGGGAAGAGCTCCTGGCCTATGCAGGAAAAAATATCACCGGCACGGCTTTCCCGCTGATCGAACGGCACCATGAGATCCTGGGAAAACGGAGGAATAAATACAGCGGCGATATTGATGTGAAGCAAAGTATATTCAATGTTTCGGTTACGCAGGTCGATAAGCTCCTGGCGTGTCCGATGCGCTTTTATTTTGATACGGTTTTGAAATGCGCCCCCATGGATCAGGATGAAACGCTCTATTGGGGCAGTAAAAGAGGGAATGTCATTCATAAAGCCTTTGAATATTTTATAGGCAGGAACGGCTACGAACTTGAATTACAAGGTGCGCTAACGCTGATGGATGACTGTCTGAAAAAAGCCCTTGCGGAAGAAAACATCGATACCGGAGATCCTCTTCAGATGGACCAGTTCCGGAATTATATCAAAGACCTGACGGAAGGGTCGGATAAAAATTGCATAGCAATTAATCTTTCTCTGATAAAAAAGGACTATGATCCTTATCAATGCATTGAGAGTGAAAAAGATTTTAAGGACTTCAGGCTGGAGTATCCCGGTTTGCTTGTTATGCTCAGAGGCCGCATTGATAAGATCATGATCGATGAAAAAGAGAAAAAACTGATCGCATCGGACTTTAAAACCGGTAACCTGAGCGTTCCAAGGCTTTCCAAAATGATGTTATCGCAGCTTTATCTGTATCTGAGATACTGTGCCGAAGCATATCCCGGCTATGAGCGGAAGGCCATCTATGAAAGGCTGAAGGACCCGAAAAACTGCAAAATACTTCAATTCGAGATCGATGGAGACGAGTTTAAGCAGTCAAACGGAAATCATTCTTTTGTGATCGAAGACTTTGAAGAACATTTGAGGGATCTTTTTACACAGATAAGCGGCGGCCGGTATTATATTACCGACAGGCCGTATTCCGATGCCTGCGAGAACTGTCAGCATGCCGGACTGTGCCGGAAGGACGCTCGTTTAAAGATCGGCAATTAAGGCGGATGCCGTCAGTAAATAAGGAGAACGAACATGAATGAATTTCTAAAGAACGAGCTCGAACGGGCATTCAAGGAAAGCGAACGGCCCGCCCTGACGATCGAAGATATCCGGAAATGGGTGCGCCGAACCCGCCTGAAACAACTGCTCTTCATTTTCTTTGAAAGCGTGATCCTGCTCGGCTTCGGACTCGGGAACCTCATGAACAATCCAGTGAAATCCTTTTCCTTTGCGCTGGGGGTGCTCTGCCTGGTCGTCTGGCCGTTTCTGGCCGTCAACATTCACCGCTATCTGAAAAAGATCGAGTACGCCGAAGAAGAACTGGAAGAGATCCTGACGGAACTGAAACGCCCGGTTTCCGGCAGCTGACCCCGATTCTTCCCGTTGCTCGCCTGTGATCACGATAATTTAATCCCTCATTGAGCTCTGCGTTCAGCTTATTTCACTAAAACCAGTTTGTGTGCTTTTTGCATACCGTCGGCGTTCAGGACGCATACATAGATCCCGCTCGGCCGGCTTCCGGCAATCCATTCAAAACGGTGCGAGCCCGCTTCAAGATATCCGTTGATCAGATCCTCAACCCAGTGTCCTGCTAGGTTATAGACTGCCAGGCGGATCTTTCCGTCTTCAGGGAGGTCAAAGCGTATTACGGTCGCAGGATTGAAGGGATTCGGATACGCCGGGTACAGCTCAACCTTCCGGGGCAGAGCCGGAGGAATATCCGCGGCAGATACTTCCGTATCCGCTTCGAAAAGCAAGAGGATACTTTCCATCAGCTCACTGCGCTGCAGAGGATCTTCGATCGTTTCAAAAGGAAAACCCAGGGACACGACCTTGCCGGTAAGCGGAGAAGAACCGAAAGGACCTATATACGCAACGCCTGCCCGCATGCTCTGATTATAAAAGAGGATCGTGGAAGAACCGTTTACGGGATAGATATGATCGGGGTAATCCTCCTGGTATAAGGCAGAAGGACCGCCATAGGTAAAAGAAAGTCCCTGAAAGCGCGTGCCGGTTCTTCCGGTCACGGACAGATCGTTCGAATCATCCCCCATATATTTTGATTTCAAATAATTCCGATAAAAGGCCAGGTCATCCGAATTGCCGCTGTACTCAAGATCATACCCGATCTCCGAGCCGCTGACGAACAAATGGCCGCCCTGTTCGAGATAAGCCATAACCCGCGCCTGTTCGGTTGCGCTGAAAGTTTCATCCGAAACACTTTCATCCCCGCAGAACCAGATAACGCAGTCATAGTCGGACATCGGAACATCCCCGTCGATCACGGCCTGATTGTCGCAGGTGATGAAGCCCCATCCATCCGGGAGAGCGTCGGCATAATATCCGGCAATGGCATGATAGGGGAGATGCCATCCGAGATCGTTGGAAACCCGGTCGTAACCGTCCACGATCAAGGCATATTTGTTCAAGCTGCTTTCCTTTGCAACGTAGGTGTCCGAAGGAACACCCTGCATCCCGTTATGGATCGGGGTCAGTTCAACGGAGCGCTTGCAGATACAGTCGATCGCCGGCAGAACGAGGGTCAGGGAATCGGCCGGGTAGGTCAGGAAATTCTCACCGCCGCCCTCAAAAGTTTCATGAAGTATGAACGAATCAACACGGGTGGCAAAATCCCAGGTCAGCATCAGGTCCCCTCCGGTCCGGAGAACAAGGGAATGGATCCGCGGTTGTCCGGGCAGATCGTCGAAGGCGCGCACTGCGGCATCACCGACGCCCTGACGTGCAGCCGTCGCACTGCTCAAGTCGTCGGGATATACACGGTTGGTTAGCAGGATCACGAATAATTCCCGCGTGGGGTCGACGAAGGCCGAGGTCCCGGTATACCCGGTATGGCCGTAATTCAGGTCCGACATGAGCGAGCCGGCGGAACTTCCGTTGATCCCCCAGCCATAGGCCCGGCTACCGGCTGCGGATTGCAGGGTCGTGAAGGGGACGACCGTAGCGGAATCGACAAAACGATGGACGCCAAGTGTTCCATGGTGCAGCAGCATCTGACAGAATTTTGCCATTTCCCCGCTTGTCGAGAAAAGGCCGGCGTTCCCGGAGTATCCGTCCAATCCCGCCGCCAGGGGGTCATGCACAGTTCCCTGAAGGGTCGTAGCGGTCGGCAGGCACTCCGCGTGCAGGGAGTCGGGAGGGCAGAACATCGTTCGCGTCAAACCCATGGGATCCGTGTAGACCTGCTTGTAAAACTCCCACATCGGCATGTCAACGGCTTCTTCCACCACGCGCATGGTCATAATGAAATTCAGGCAACTGTAGACATAGCTGCCCAGCGCCTGTGACATATTGACATTGTAGATTGCGTTCAGGGTCGCTTCGCGGGTCGACTGGGCGCTTAGGTAAGCCGGCAGTCCGCTGCTATGCAGGAGAAGGTGTTTTACTTTGATCACACCTTTCCCGTTGTTGTCGAATTCCGGGATCCAGTTCTTAACGTAATCTTCGGCGGAGACAAGTCCCGAATCGATGCATTTCATCATGCACATGGCTGTCGCAAAGACCTTGGTGCACGATGCCAGGTCAAACATGGAAAGAGTGTCCACCTCGGGCGATGCAGCATCATAGGTAAAATGACCGTATGCCCGGTGATAGAGAATGCTGTCTGCGGTTCCGACGAGGACAGAGGCACCCGGGAAAACACGATTCTCGATCGAACGCTGTATGATCATGTCGATCTCGGCATAGGGATTTGCCGAAAGAAGCGAAACGCAAAGCGGAATAACAATAAAAAATAAACGTTTCATAAGCGATTCCTTCAACCACAAGATTAGTTATCTTCTGTTCATATTATGAGGAAATGAAATAAAATCAAACGTTATTTTGCATTTTATTTTTACGGGCAGCGCGGTAAAGGTGCCGTTTCCAGGTTATCTGGAGGTAGTCCGCCGGATCAGCCGGATACGGCGGATCTTTTTTTCCTGATCCCGTCGATGAGGGCGTAGGGGAGGTAGGCCAGAAGGAAGAAGACGACCGCCACGCCCACGAGGGAAAGGATGTACCAAGGCCAGGGACCGAGAAGATCGATCAGCGATCCCCCGGCCGGGGCGAATTTCAGGAACATGTAATTGGCGTCGGGATGAATGAAATTTATCGGGAAGATCACAATGGCCATGCCGAGGGTGACGAAAAACACCCGGGGAATGGATGACCAATAAGGCCGCATCTTCAGCACGATCACGGCGTACAGGACCCCGACGATCTCGAGGGTATGCGCGGTGAAAAAGGTAATGGCCAGGGGATGTGGAAAGATGTAGCGGAGGTCCGGGGTCAGCAGCGATTGGGATGCCCCGCAGAGCGCCCAGAAATAGGCGAGGTCAAGGGCCCATTGCTTGCGGGTGATCAGCAGGATGCCGACCATGATCATCCCGAAATTGCACAGGTGCAGTGGCAGGCTGGTGGCCAGCGGCTCTCCCATGAGCAGACGCAGCGTGGGTATTTCCAGGAACAGGTGAGTCAGCACGACAATTCCCAGGATGCGGCCGGCTTTGACTGCCTTTTCACCGATCAGCGTTTTTTTTGCATAGATCAGGAATGCCGTGCAGACGACCAGAATAATGGCAAGATAGGTCAGGTGGTCCGAACCGAACATCGGAATGGTGTTTTCGTAGGTAAGATGAGCAAATCGTTCTCTTAACATAATCCCTCCCGTTAATGAGAATGCGATGGGTGTTCCGGCTTTTATTCCGCCTTTTACAGAAACGTGTAGGCGTTCACGTCATATTCATTAAAGGTGTCCCGATCCTGCATTTCCCGGAAGGGAATGAACAGCTTGAACACCTCGCAGATGCGGTCATGGGTCACGCGCTGCAGCAGCGATTCCGACGCGCCGTGCATGCGGAGGATCTTCAATAAAAAGGGCAGGATCGGAAATCCCGGTATCCCCGAAGCATAGGGCGGCCCCAGTTTCTCGCTTTTCAGATGCGGGGCATGGTCCGACTCGATCCAGTCGATGCGGCTGTCCAGCAGCATGCGAAGGAGACTGTCCCGGTCATCCCTGCTTCGAAGCGGGGGATTCATTTTCAGCAAAAGGCCCTCTTCACCTTCCATCATGCCGTCGCAAAGCAGCAGGTGGTGCGGCGTAACTCCGCAGGTAATGCGGAAGGGTGCGCTCTCGCGGGCGGCCTCAATGATCTCAATGCTTTTCGGCAGGGAAACATGGCAGACGTTCAGGGTGCCCCTGAACCCTGCTTCCAGGGCAAGTCCGACGATATTGGCGACGGAATTCACTTCCGAAACCGGCGGCCGGGCCAGGGTGTGGCTCAGCGGTTTTGCCGGGTCCCAGAGTTCCGGGCGGAAGTCCGATTCATTCTCGCAATGAACGGCAAGCACGCCCTCATAATGGTAATTTGCCAGCGTCTGCAGGACCCGGAACTGGTTTGCGGCTTCGGGGATCGACATGTCCCCGGTGGATCTGCCGGCAAATAGTTTCAATCCGACGACCCGGTAATATTCCCGCACGCAGTCGACCGCTTCGCGTATCTGATCCGGATCGGTGCTGAGCCCGCAGTAAAGACCGTAAAAAACCGGACTTTTCACATCGGCGGCGGCCTGCAGGCGGCAAATAATGTCATCGCGGCGGAGAATGGGGGGATCCGTATTCGGCATGTCGAACACCCCGGAAAGTCCGATCTTTTCCGCAACGGACAAGCCGTGCTTCAGGGTCTCCTTATGCCGCTGTTTTCCGTCACGAAGATGTACGTGCGGATCGATCATAAAAAACTCCGGAAGCCCGAAACCGGAAGTCAGAAGTCAGAAGTCAGAAGCCGGAAGCCGGAAGACAGAAGACAGAAGGCGGCGGGATCTGAGGTTCCGAGTGTTCCGCTAATGGGGCGGGCTTCATTTTTTTGGTTTTTTGATCTCGACGGTCCACCCGTAGCGGTCGGGCAGCTTTCCGTATTGTATGCCTAAAAGTTCGTCATATATTTTTTTGGCGTAAGGCCCGACCTCATTGCCGTTCACGATGATGTCGTCCATGCCCTCGCTGCCGATGCGCCCGACCGGGGCGATGGTGGCGGCGGTGCCGGTCCCGAAACATTCCTGAAGCGTGCCCTTCCTGCCGGCGTCGACCACCTCCTGGAAGGCGATGAGCCGTTCTTCAACCTTCCAGCCGAGATCGCGCGCGATCCGCAGGACGCTGTCGCGGGTGATGCCGGCCAGGATGGTGCCCTGTTCCAGGGTCGGGGTGATCAGGGTGTCGCCGATCACGAACATAATATTCATAGTTCCGACCTCGTCCACGTATTTATGGTCGCGGCCGTCCAGCCACATGATCTGTTTAAAGCCCTTCAGCTGGGCCTGTTTTGCGGCATAAAGGCTTTGGGCGTAGTTTGCCGCCGCCTTGACATGGCCGGTCCCGCCCAGAGCGGCCCGGGTGAAGGTCTTGCTTGCAAAGATGCCGACCGTCTGCAGGTTCCTGCCGTAATAGGCGTCAACCGGCGTGCAAATGATCATGAAGCGGTAGGTGTCGCTGATCTTTACGCCAAGATTGGGGTCCATGGCGAAAATAAAGGGACGGATATATAAGGACGACCCGAGATGCGGCGGCGTGAAATCCTGATCGAGCGTGATCAGTTCGACCAGCTCATTCAGGGTTTCTTTTTCATCCAGCTGCGGGATCGCCATCCGTTCGGCGGAGATGTTCAGACGGGCGATATTCTTTTCGGGACGGAAAAGGCGGACGATCCCGTCATCCCCGCGGAAGGCCTTCATGCCTTCAAAGATGCTCTGGCCGTAGTGTAGGGTAATGTTGGCCGGACTGATCGGAAAATACTCGTAGGGAACGATCTCCGATTCTTTCCACGCGCCGTGTTCGTAGACCTTGACCAGCATGTGGTCGCTGTAGAATTTTCCGAATCCAAGATTGGAGAAATCTATCTCCGACAGCTTACTTGCCGGCCGCTTCGTCACATTCATGATTTACCTCTCGGTTTAGTGTGCCATAGATACGCTGATATACCTCTTCGCAAAACGTCGGGTCGGTATGGAAATCCTTTCCGTCCGTATTGACGACCAGAACGGGGATCTCTCCGGAAGCCAGAAGCTCATTGATCCAGCGGTCGTAATATATGTTCAGCAAATGAAGGTATCCCAGGTCGATGTTTTGCTCGTAGTCGCGGCCGCGCTTTTTGATGCGGGAGATCAGCGCGTCGGTCGAGGCCTTCAGGTAGACGATCAGGTCCGGCGGGCGCAGGTAGGAGGTCATTTCACTGAAGAGCTCCTGATAATTTTCCCAGTCCCGGTCGTCCATGTTCTTCATGTCGTGAATGCTGCGCGCGAAGATCTTGGCGTCCTCGTAAATGGTCCGGTCCTGCACGATCGTGTTCTCGAGATTCTGGATCTTTTTCTGGACCTGAAAGCGTTTCGAGAGGAAATAGATCTGAAGATTAAAGCTCCACCGGAGCATGTTTGCGTAAAAATCCTTCAGATAGGGGTTGTCCAGGACCACTTCGTAATGCGGGTCCCAGCCGAAACGCTCACACAGCAAATTTGTGAACGTTGTCTTTC
>CALMFL010000129.1 GCA_937862595.1 uncultured Fidelibacterota bacterium | reverse complement strand
AGCAAGGCATTGTTCACATCAACGTTCTTTCCCTTTTCCATGGCGCAGACCGAGATCCCGCCGCCGAGATGGAGAACAACAAAATTTTCCTTTTCAAGATCGTAGCCGTGCATTTCACAGACCCTGCGCGCCGTCGCCTTGATGTTCAGGGCATGCGACAGGCTTTTCCGTTCGATCTGCGGCACGCCGGAGATCCGTGCGAGCTCGGACACCTCATCCACCACCACCGGATCGATAATGTAGGACGGCACGCCGTATTTCTCGCCGAAATACGCGGCGAGCGGACCGCCGAGGTTGCTGGCATGGTTCCCGTACTTTGCCTGTTTCAGATCGTCGATCATGCTTGGGCAGACGGGATAGGCCCCGCTTTTCAGCGGCTTCAGGATCCCTCCCCGGCCGATCACGATGCGAATGTTTTCGATCCTGTGCTTTTTAAGTTCTTCCTCGATCTGTTGCAGCCGGAAGGGAAATTCTTTGAAAACGTTTTCCTTTGAAATATGTTCTTCCTCAATGCCGACCTTTAATTCAAATTCAACTTCTTTCCGGGTGAATACTGCCATTTTCGTGCTGGTGGAACCGGGGTTGATCGCAAGAACGCGCTCGGGCATGCTGACTCCTCATGTAATTAGTAACTCATGCAATAAGATAAGAATTTTTTATTTGATTATCAAAATTTTTTCTTATATTGGCAGGCGATTGAAATCGGGGAATTAGCTCAGCTGGGAGAGCGCTTGAATGGCATTCAAGAGGTCAGCGGTTCGATCCCGCTATTCTCCACTGGCCTTCGCCAAGGCTACGGCCAGCAGGCTGGAGACTTGGCGAAGGACAATCGCCGTAGTTCCGCCACACGGCGGACGAAGGCGGTTATTGATCATGTCTGTGGGGACGGATACATGAAATACGTATATATTCTCAGAAGTAAGAATAATAAGGATACATATTATACCGGCATTACAAAGGATGTTGAGAAAAGACTACAACATCATAATTCGGGGCAATCACCGCATTCCGCAAAGTTTAAACCTTGGGAATTAATTACATATATTGCATTTTTCGATTCAACAAAAGCACATGAATTTGAGAAATATCTGAAAACCGGTTCCGGACGGGCTTTCGCAAAAAAAACATTTACGATAGCATTTCCCACTACGCCAAGGCCCCAAGGCTACGGCGCAGCAGTCCTGCGGCCGGCATGCATGGCTTTAGCATCGAATTTCCGGCACTTCGGGAAGTAGGAGTGTAGATGGATACGTATACATTCTCTGAAGAAAAATATTCAGGACAACTATTATACCGGCAATACAAAGAATATCGAGGAATACTACCGGGGATCGTGATACTCGCAGAGATCCCGGATAAACGATCCGCTGGATCGTTTTCCGGGATGACATGGTGGGTTGACCTCCGGATTGTTTTCCGGGATGACACGAGGGGTTGGGTGTTGTCACCGTCCTGGATGACACAAGGAGGGGGTGCAACCGCCCTCCACCGGAACTTCTGGGCTCGGGATAATAAGGCGGGATTTGCTGGAAAAGGCAAGTCCGGTTGACATGATCAACAGAAAATCAAATAAAATGCGAAACGAATTGTCCATAGAATAAAGTTTTTGAATTTATTTTTAATATCCGTATAATTTATCAATCAATCACAGGAGGACGCAGTGAACAATAAGGATGACCTCAGACTTGCGGATTTACCGCCTCTGGACTGTGAGCGTGTCCGGGAACTTTGGTCCAAAACCTACAATACCGAGGGGAAGCCGGACTGGTCGCATATTTTTCCCTATTATCATGACGATATCGTTTTCCAGGATTCCATTCAGAAAGTCGAGGGCAAGGAAGCTTTCCTCGGCGTCTGCAACCGCCTGACGGAGCGCTGCCAGAGCCTGAACATGGATATCCTCTCCATTGCACAGGAAGGCAATATCATTATTTTTGAATGGATCATGACCATGTCCTTTAAAAAATATCCCAATACGCCCTTATACGGCGCCAGCAAACTGACCCTGAACGAGGACGGCATCATCATCCGTCAGCGGGACTATTACGACATGTGGGGGGATATTTTCAACAATATCCCGCACTGGAACAAGATATACCGGCGTTTTTTAAAACGAAAATTCGGTTAGGAGACAGCACATGGCATTTGAACTGCCCGATGAACTGAAGTTCATCACGAACAGCCGATTACCCCAAAAACACACCGCCGCAGGGCTGGACGGAAAAATTTGCCTGATCACCGGCGCCACGTCCGGGGTCGGTTATCAGGGCGCGATCTATCTTGCCCGGGCGGGCGCGCGCATCGTCATGATCGCCCGGAGCGCGGAGAAAGCCGAAGCGCTCAGCGAAGAGATCCGGAGCATCTCCGGTGTCAGGGCGGATTACCGCATCGCGGACTTCACGCGTCTCGGCGAGGTCCGCAGCGCCGTGGAGTCCGTCCTCGCAGCCTATCCCAAGATCCATATCCTGATCAACAGCGCCGGGGTGCACTTTACGCACCGGACCCTGACGGAAGCCGGGTACGAGACCGTGTTCTGCGTCAACCATCTTGCCTCTTTCCTGATCACCCGGCTGATGCTGGATCGCATGATCGACAGCGCGCCCTCGCGTATCATTCAGGTCAATTCGGAAGGACACCGCTTCAACGGACTGAATGTCAACGACCTGAACTGGGAAAAGCGGCCGTATATCGGACTGGGGGGATACGGCGCGGCCAAGACGGCGCAGCTCCTGACAATGTGGGAGTTCAACGATATGCTGAAAGGGACCGGCGTTACGATCAACGCCATGCATCCCGGCGCGGTACGGAGCAATATCGGCAACAATAACGGCGCCTTCTACCGTTTTTACCTGCACAAGATCCTCTGGCATTTTTTAAAGGAGCCCGAGATCGCGGGAGACGCCCTGCATTACCTGTCCGCCAGCCCCGAGCTTGCGGAAACCAGCGGAAAATTCTTCAACCTGACGAACGAAGAAGTCCCCGCGCCGCATGCAATGAACCGGACGCTCGGCAAATTCGTGTTTGAGATCAGCGACAAGATGACAAATTACCCCGGCGGAAAATAGCAATGGCCTCTGAGGGAACGATCATGAAATTCGATGCGGTCGTTGTCGGCGGAGGCATCGCCGGCCTCACGGCCGCCGCATACCTTGCGCGTGCGGGAAAGTCCGTGGCGCTGTTTGAAAAAGAAGCCGCGACCGGCGGTCTGGTCAATTCATTTGACTATCGGGGCTTTACCTTTGACGGCGGGATCCGTTCGATCGAGAATTCCGGCATCGTGTTCCCCATGCTGCGTCAGCTGGGCATTGACATGGCGTTTACCCAAAGCCGCGTTTCCGTCGGCCTCGAAACGGACGTGCTGAAACTGAAGGATGCGGGCAGTCTCAAAGACTACCATATGTTTCTCTGCAGCAAATTCCCCGGACATACCCGCGAGATCGGCAGGATCATGGCCGAGATCGAAAAGATCATGGGATATATGGACATATTGTACGGGATCGATAATCCGGTGTTCATGGACCTTAAGGGCGATCCGGCTTACCTTCGGAAGGTCCTGCTTCCCTGGCTCGTCAAGTACCTGTTCTCGATCGGCAAAATTCTCCGTCTGAACGAGCCCGTCGACGAGTATATCCGCAAGTTTACGGACCATCAGCCGCTGATCGATATCATCGTCCAGCATTTCTTTCAAAAGACCCCCGCCTTTTTCGCCCTGAGCTATTTTTCCCTCTACCTCGATTACCACTATCCGAAAGGCGGAACGGGGATCCTCACGAAAAGGATCGACGCCTATATCCGGGAGCACGGGGGCGTGATCCGGACCGGCACGGTCATTTGCAGCGTCGACCCGGAACGTCGCACCGTCACCGACGACAAGGGCGGGACGACCGCTTATGGCGGCCTGGTCTGGGCGGCGGACCTGAAGCAGCTTTACAACGCGATCCCCCCGGAAGCGCTCCGCGCGAAACGCCTAAAAAAAACCGTTCTCGAACGGCGGGAGACCCTGCGTCCCCTGAAAGGCGGCGATTCCGTTTTCACCCTTTACCTTGCCGTGAACCGGGAAAAAGAGTACTTTGAAAAGATCTGCAGCGCGCATTTTTTCCATACGCCGGACATGGCCGGCTTATCCCGGGCGCACTCCGATGATCTTGACCGCCTCCTCGAAGATCCGGGAGCTTTCACGCCCGCGGAAGCGAAGGAAACCGTCAAGGCCTACCTCGACGCCTTTTTCCGCCTGAACACCTATGAGATCTCCTTCCCCGTTCTTCGGGATCCCGCGCTGGCCCCCGACGGCAAGACCGGGATCATCGTCAGCACCCTCTTCGACCACCGGCTCGCAGCCATGGTCCGTGAGGCCGGCTGGTATGAAGAGTTCAAGGATTTCGCTTCGGACTGCATGGTCCGGGCGCTTGAGGACAGCGTGTTCCCCGGACTTTCCGCCGACATCGACGCCCGTTTCGCCTCAACCCCCCTGAGCCTCGAACGCATCTCCGGCAGTACGGACGGCGCCATCACCGGGTGGGCCTTCACCAACCCGCGCATTCCCGTCATCCACAAGCTGACCAAAATGTTCAGTTCCATGAAAACGCCGCTACCCCGTATCTGCCAGGCCGGCCAGTGGTCCTACAGTCCCTCCGGCCTCCCCATCGCCGTCCTGACCGGAAAACTGGCGGCGGACAGGGTCCTGAAGCAGCTATAAGCCATCCTGTAGAGATCGGCGGATCAACACGCCGCAAAAACGGGAAACAGCTCATTGATTCTTATCTTTCAATTTCCATCTTATTGTCGTATGCTGAGGTATGAATAAAAATCAGCAGCAAAGTTTCACAAGCCGTCTTCTTGAGGTTGTTTTACGCGCCTCGGGGGTTAAAGACGAGAGCCTTTTTTCAAAATACCTGACGATGCTGGGCAATGCAATGCCGGCCCGGCCGCTTCCGCATATGTTCTCTAAATATCATATCTCCAGCGATAAGCGCCTGAAACATGCCGTCTGGGTGATCCGCCCCAAAACAGACCCCGACGTGAAACATATTATCTATTTGCACGGCGGGTCCTACATGAACAATTTTCTGGCGCCGCACTGGATGTTCATGGATTCCATCGTCGACAACACGCATGCGGCCGTGATCGCTCCGGATTACCCCCTTGCGCCGGAATACCATGCAAAGTATGTTTTTAAGATGCTGCTGAAGCTGTATACGGATCTTATTAAACGGATCGGTGCGGAGAATGTGACCATAATGGGCGATTCCGCCGGCGGCGGCATGACCCTTGCGCTGGCGCAGCTCCTGTCGGAAAAGAAGATCGAACAGCCGGAACAGCTTATTCTGCTGTCCCCCTGCGTGGATGTCACCCTGACCAATCCCGCCATCCGGAAACTGGACGACGACGACCCGATCCTGAACATACCCGCAATCCTTGAAGCGGGGAAATCCTATGCCGGCACGCTCGGCACGAAACATTATCTTGTAAGTCCGATCTACGGAAAGCTTACGGGACTTGCTCCGATATCCCTTTACGTCGGGACCCACGACATCATGGCCGCGGATTGCCGGAAACTGCATAAAATGGCTAAAAAGCTGAAGATCCCTTTCGACTACAATGAGTATGAAGGGATGGTGCATGTCGGCATGCTGTACCCCACCCCGGAAGGCGGCGACGTACGGGATGACATTATGGACGATATTGAGAGCGAACTTACGCCCTAAGCCCGGAAGCTTTTCGATGATTGACAGTTAGAATTGATCCGATTTTCTTATACCAAAAACGCCGTAAGGGTTTATTTGAACAACAATATCCCCAGCGTTTAAGCCGAAGTTCTGTACATATGGGATCCGCAAAGACGGATCATCTTTTCGTGATGATGAAATATCCCAGTACGATGCCCACAACTGCGCCAATGACGGCGCCCGTCAGCATGATGTTGAAAGATTCCTGCGCCAGACTGATCAGGACCTGATCAACCCCTTCATAGGTCGCTCCGCGCGTGAGCACATGGAAAAACGGCAGTTTCCCGGTAAGGACACCCGCCGGGCGGGATAAAAAACCGATGAACCCGCCAACAAGCAGCCCTAAGCCGCCAACCCCGAGAGATGATGTACTAAATCGTGTCATTTTAATTCTCCTTTATATTATTGTCGGTACACAAAAAGACAATCCAACCGATTACCTGTAATTTTGCGGATCCGGGTGTTCTTTCTTCTAAACGTTCACTTTCTGTATTCACCCGTGAAAATTACAAACCCAGACAACGGAACTTTTATAGGAGAATTCATCTCTGGTTCCGTTGCCGGGGTGTATGATGCCATCCCTCAAACATTAAGGGGTAGGTTGTGTAACCGTACTCTGATCCAGAGCGATCGCGGATTGGGCCAACAGCCTTCCGTTCATTGTCGAACCGGTATTCAGTATGATTGAAGTTTGGCTCAGAACAATACCTTCAAAGTGTGCGGTTGTTCCCAGGGTCACCGTTCCG
>CALMFL010000128.1 GCA_937862595.1 uncultured Fidelibacterota bacterium | reverse complement strand
CGTTTATCTTCAGCTTATATGTTTTCATCCTTCACCCGTTCAATTAAATTTTTCCAAAGTTCCGCATGCCAAGCGCTTTGCTGTTCCATCCCGAAAAGGGTTTGATCACTTTGCGAATGGTGAGGATCGCTTTTTCTTCTTCCTCGTATGCGCGCATCTCCAGACATAGTGCGGTCGCTACCGCAATGATGCTCTCTTCGTCTTCCACTTCCGTCTGTTTTGTGCCTGCCGCCTTCTTTTTCAGGCGGTTCTTTTCGGAAACATCGATCGTCTTCGACATGATGCCGACGCTGAACGATACGATCGTCAGAGAGAACAGCACGATCAGGATCCCCACAAGGGTTACGTTATAGATCAGGGACTGATTCTCCCTGGGGATCCCGAGGCTTGCACTCAGGAGAAAAGGCGCTGCGCCTGCCAGAAAGGCCGTGATGATTCGTTTTGCCATAGTTCCGTCCTACAGGGGAATGTTTCCATGTTTTTTCATCGGATTGCTCAGCCGTTTCGTGGACAGCATCTCAAAGGCGCGAATCACCCGGAAACGCGTGTCTTTCGGCTCGATCACATCATCGATATACCCGTGCTCCGCCGCCACATAGGGATTGGCAAATTTATCGCGGTATTCGTTCGTCAGTTCGGTTTTTCTGACCCCGCCGGTGTCGTCTTTCAGTTCTTTATGGTAAAGAATATTGACGGCTCCGTCGGCGCCCATTACGGCGATCTCGGCTTTGGGCCAGGCATAATTGATATCGCCCCGAAGATGCTTGCTGCTCATGACGCAATAGGCTCCCCCGTAGGCTTTCCGCGTGATCACGGTCACTTTCGGGACCGTTGCCTCGGCATAGGCATAGATGAGCTTTGCCCCGTGCACGATGATCCCGCCGTATTCCTGGGCGGTCCCGGGCAAAAATCCCGGTACGTCGACAAGCGTCAGCAGAGGAATGTTGAAAGCGTCGCAGAAACGTACGAACCGCGCCCCTTTGATACTGGCCTTGATGTCCAGCACCCCGGCGAGATAACTGGGCTGGTTGGCGATAATGCCGACGGACCGGCCGTTGAAGCGGGCGTATCCGGTGATGATATTGGGCGCATAATGGCGCGAGACCTCCATGAATTCATGGTCGTCCACGATCTCATGTATGATCTCTTTCATATCGTAAGGAAGATTGGGGGCTTCGGGAACGATCTCATTCAGGAGCTCGGAAGCCCGGCTGATCGTATCCTTGGGCGACACCATCGGAGTCTCTTCCATATTGTTGGAAGGAATATAAGAGACCAGTTTGCGAATCAGCAAAAGGGCTTCGTTCTCATCGTCGGCGGCAAAATGAGCCACCCCGGAGCGTGCGGCATGCACCATGGCCCCGCCGAGCTGTTCATCGGTGACGACTTCGTTCGTCACCGCCTGGACGACCTTGGGTCCCGTGATGAACATATAGGAGGTTTTTTCGACCATGACCACAAAATCCGTGATGGCGGGACTGTATACGGCGCCCCCGGCGCAGGGTCCGAGGATCGCCGAGATCTGCGGGACGACACCGGACGCCTCGACGTTCTTTTGAAAAATATCCGCATAGCCGCCGAGCGCCAGAACGCCTTCCTGGATGCGCGCTCCGCCGGAATCATTCAGTCCGATGACCGGGGCCCCCATCTTCATTGCCATTTCCATGACCTTGACGATCTTTGCGGCAAGGGTTTCGCTCAGGCTGCCGCCGAACACGGTAAAATCCTGGGCATAGACATATACCAGCCTTCCGTCGATGGTCCCGCATCCCGTGACAACCCCGTCGCCGAGGTAATGTTCGTTCTCCATGCCGAAATTGGTACAGCGGTGCATAACGAACATGTCGAATTCTTCAAAAGAATCCTGATCCAATAATATATTGATGCGTTCGCGAGCGGTCATCTTGCCTTTCGCATGCTGTTTTGCGATCCGATCTTCCCCGCCGCCCATTTTTGCCTTGCGGCGCATTTCCTGCAAATGCTTAATATCGTCCATTCTTTCTCCCGTGTCCCGCTATTGATGTTCTTCCGTCAATTCAGTTAATATCCCGAAGGTCGCTTTCGGATGTGCAAAAGCGATCTTGTGGCCGCCCGCGCCGCCCCTCGGTTCGGTATCGATCATTCGGATGCCGTGCGCTTCCATCGCCCGGATCGCCGACTTGCAGTCATCCACCTCATAGGCTATATGGTGGATCCCCGGACCGCGCTTCTCCATGAATTTTGCGATCGGACTTTCGGGACTGCTGGGCTCAAGCAGTTCGATACGGGTATCGCCGATCGAAAAAAAGGCGACCCTGACCATCTGATCTTCCACTTCCTCGGTACCGGTCAGTTCCAGTCCGAGAACGTCACGATAGAAGGGTATCTGTTCTTCAAGCGATTCAACCGCATATCCGATATGTGATATTTTTTTAACCATGTCTCATCCTCTCCCTATACCACGATGTTTTCTTTATATTCTCCGAAAACCTCACGCATTACATTGCAGATCTCACCCAGTGTCGCGTAGCATTTTACGGCGTCGATGATCAGGGGCATGACGTTTTGGGTCCCCTCGCAGGCGTGTTTCAGCTCCGCCAGGGCCGTTTTGACCGCCTTTTCATCCCGCTTCGACTTGAGTTCCCCGATACGCTGGATCTGCTCGTGCTGGATCCTCCGGTCTACGCGCAGGAGATTTTTCGGCGGTTCCTCTTTGACCGTAAATTTATTGACGCCCACGATCACGCAGGTCTCTTTTTCGATCTCCCTCTGGATGCGGTAGGCTTCGCGCTGGATCTCGCGCTGGACATATCCCTGCTCGATCGCCGAGGACATGCCGCCCAGTTCGTCGATCTTGCCGATATAGGCTTCCGCTTCGGCTTCGATCTTATCCGTCAGGGCTTCCACGAAGTACGATCCTCCAAGCGGATCGATGGTTTGCGCCACGCCGGATTCGTAGGCGATCACCTGCTGGGTGCGCAGGGCGATGCGGACGGCTTCTTCCGTCGGCAAGGCCAAAGCTTCATCCTTGCTGTTGGTATGCAGGCTCTGCGTGCCGCCCAGGACCGCAGCCAGCGCCTGAATGGCCACGCGGACGATATTATTGTCCGGCTGCTGCGCCGTGAGGGTGGATCCGCCGGTCTGCGTGTGGAAACGCAGCATCATGGATTTGGGATCTTTTGCGCCAAAGCGATCTTTCATGATCCGCGCCCATAAGCGCCGCGCCGCCCGGAATTTTGCCACTTCCTCGAACAGATTGTTGTGCGCATTGAAGAAAAAGGAGAGGCGGCCGGCAAAATCATCCACATTCATTCCGGCCTTCAGGGCCGCTTCGGTGTAGGCGATCCCGTCGGCCAGGGTGAATCCGATCTCCTGCGCGGCCGTTGACCCCGCTTCCCGGATATGGTATCCGGAAATGGAGATGGTATTCCATTTGGGGACGAACTGCGCGCAGTACTCGAAGGTGTCCGTCACCAGACGCATGGATTCCTTCGGCGGGAAAATATAGGTCCCGCGGGCAATGTATTCTTTCAGGATATCGTTCTGGATCGTTCCGGTAAGCTTGTCAGGGGATACGCCCTGTTTTTCCGCCACCGCCACATACATGGCGAGCAGGACCGCTGCCGGCGAGTTGATCGTCATGCTCGTCGATACCTTATCCAGCGGAATGCCGTCAAAAAGCACTTCCATATCCGCAAGGGAATCGATCGCTACGCCGACTTTCCCGACCTCCCCGTCGCAAATGGGATCGTTGGAATCGTACCCGATCTGAGTGGGCAGGTCAAAAGCGACGGACAATCCGGTCTGTCCGTTTGAAAGCAGGTATTTGTAACGTTCGTTGGATTGCCGCGCATCCCCAAAGCCCGCATACTGGCGCATGGTCCAGAGCCGGCCGCGATACATGGTCGGGTAAACCCCGCGGGTAAAGGGATATTCCCCGGGATATCCGATCGTCTCGTGAAAATCGGCGCAGACGTCCTCGGGCGTATACAGCGGCGCGATCTCCATGTTGGACATGGTCCTGAAGGTGTCGCACCGTTCTTTGTTTTTCTGGCAATACGGCTTATAACTTTTTTCTGACCACTCTTTGGTCGATCTGGATGTTGACATGATCTTCCCCAACTTACCGTTAAATTTTCAATTACAGAAAATACAGCCCGGGTTTGTCCCGGAAGGAATGGGTGTCAGAGGAATGGTTTCCATATCTGATGCCGTGACGGTATAACTTAAATCAGTCCGAACGTCCTGCCAGCTTCCGGCAAAAGCAGGCGTACTGAAGAATCCCAGAATCCTGTCGATCAGCGGTTTAGGTTTTTCCTGTTTAAATGAAGCCAGGTCGTTCCTTTCGAGGCGTATCGTTACAATGGCCGTATCGTCAT
>CALMFL010000127.1 GCA_937862595.1 uncultured Fidelibacterota bacterium | reverse complement strand
CGATGCGTTCTGGGTGAACTGCCGCAGGAAATTCCTGTGCGTTCGGTTCACCAGTTGCATCGATGATGTGATCTTATCACGCAACGCGATCCACTTGGGAAGCGGAAACACGTCGATATGATTTGAATCCAGACCCTTCGAAATGACGACCTCGCTGACGTTTTCATCCACCATGATCTTGCGGAATCGTGACGGTATATTGACACGATGCTTTGCGTCGATCGAGTAATTGAATTCGCCTGTGAAGTCTGAATAACCCACTCTACCTAATCCTTTTTTACCTTCTGTACGGGTTAAGTTAACCCATAATCTCCCACAAATCTACACCATCACCCACAAATATGCAAGAAATATTTCATTTTCAGGTATTTTTTAGTAAGAGAGGGACGGCACGGATCTTTTTTTAAAAACTTGCCCCAAGTTTTTTTAGTTTTTCCGGGGAAGCGGGTGTATTTTTATTTCAGTATCGCTCCGGTATCTATGGATTTCTGTGATTTTCATCACATAAAATGAAAAAACTTGGGGCAAGTTTTTAAGGATGGAGGAAAACTCATGGAATGCAGAGTCGGCTGCGGCGCCTGCTGTATCGCGATCTCGATCTCGTCCCCGATCCCGGGGATGCCGGACGGCAAGCCGGCGGGGGTGCGCTGCGTTAACCTGCTTTCAGATCACAGGTGCTCCTTCTACGGGCGCCCGGAGTATCCCGCTGTCTGCGCCAATTTCAAGGCGGATCCCGAGGTGTGCGGCACGAGTTTCACCGACGCCATGAAGCGCCTGGAACTACTGGAAACCGCGACAAACCCCGAATAATTGACTTAATGAATTCTGCACGGATCTTTTCCGGGCAGACCGACAGACACTAAAATCGTGAGGTGGATCATTTCTACGAATACAAAACCTTCGCTTCTTCCATACCTTTTGCCGGCCTTGCGCCCGCTCCTATTTGCCGCCGGCAGTCTGCTCGTGTTGTGCCTGCCGTCCTTTCGCGGCAGGGACCTCAATGCCGTGGCGCCCTGGTGGCCGCTCATCTGCATTGCTGTCAACCTGATCACCCTGGCGGTCCTGTACCGGATCGTAAAAAAAGAGGGGAGGAGCCTGCGCTCCCTGCTGGGAAAAAGAAAAGACGCATCCTCCCGCAGGAAAGAAATCCCGATCGCGATAGCTCTTATGCTGGTCCTGGGACTCGGAGGCTTGTGGGGATTTTCCACCCTGATCTACGGACGGATGCCGGTGGATGGCATACAGCCCCTGCCGGTCTGGGCGGCGCTGATCGTTCTGATCTTTCTGCCGCTGAGCGTGGTGCTTTCCGAATTGCCTCTGTATCTCGGCTATTGCGCGGCCGGTATCCGCGAAACCACCGGAAAGTCCCGTTTCGCCGTTATCTATCCGCTCTTTTTCTATGCCCTTCAGCACAGTTTCATTCCGCTGCTGTTCGATGTGCGGCATATGGTATCCCGCTTTTTGATCTTCGTTCCGCTTCTGATCATGATCGGGATTTGGTATGAACGGAAACGGGACCTTCTGCCGCTGATGATCGGGCACGGGGTTCTGGACCTTTTTACCGGCATCCAGCTGCTGATCGTATCGCTCGATCCGTCCATTTATGACATGATGCGCTCCGCCGCGGGTTAAGGCGACGCCTTAAGCGCGAAATGAGCCCGAACCCAGAACGGGATCCCCTCTCGTCATGAACTAAAATCATTTTTATTTTTCTGAATATTCCGTATAATTACGTCAACAAACTAAAAAATACAGGAAAAACATGCGCTTGCAGAACAGATCAGGCACGAACTCCGGGGCTCATAAATTCGGAACCTTCGGCGGCGTCTTCACGCCGAGCGTTCTTACGATCATCGGCGTGATCATGTACCTCCGTTTTGCCCATGTTGTCGGGCATGCGGGTCTCTGGGGCGCCCTGATCATCCTGCTGTCCGCCAAAATGATCACCCTCGCCACCGGACTTTCCCTTTCCTCGATCTCGACGAACATGCAGGTCAAGGGCGGGGGAGCCTACTTTATGATCAGCCGGAGCCTGGGCGTCGAATTCGGCGGCGTGATCGCGGTTTTCTTTTATATTGCGCAGGCGGTCGCGGTCACCCTCTATGTCGTCGGTTTCACGGAAGCGCTTTTTTCCGCGTTCCCCGGCATCGGACTGCCTTTCCGTCTGGTCGCACTGCTGACGAACCTGCTGGTTTTTATTCTGGTCTACATCGGCGCGGGGTGGACGATCAAGATACAGTACGGGATCCTTGCCATCCTGTTGCTTTCCATCCTGTCCTTTATCATCGGGGCGGCGGGAAATTTTTCTTTGGAAACGCTCCAAAGCAATCTCCGGCCGGTCTTCACGGATGAAAATTCCTTTTTTATTCTTTTCGCCCTGTTTTTCCCGGCCGTGACGGGGATCATGGCGGGAGTCAATATGTCCGGGGACCTGAAAGACCCCCGGCGTTCGATCCCGAACGGAACCCTGAGCGCCATTGGGTTTACCACCCTGATCTATGCGGCCGTAGCCTTGCTGCTTGCCGGAAGCCATGCCCGGGCCACGCTGACCGGCGGCGGGTTTGTCATGAAGGAAACGGCTTTTTCAGGCGCCCTGATCTATGCCGGCGTGATCGCGGCGACGCTGTCTTCCGCTCTCGGCAGCATGATGGGAGCTCCGCGGATACTGCAAGCCCTGGCCCGGGATAAGGTGTTCAAACGCATGGGCTATTTCGGACGCGGCAGCGGTCCCTCAAATGAACCGCGCCGGGCGATCCTTCTGACTTTCGCGATCTCGTCTGCGGGGATCTTTGCGGGCGATCTCAACGCGATCGCTTCGGTGATCACCATGTTCTTTCTCATGACCTACGGAACGGTCAATCTTGCCTGTTTCTACGAAATGATCTCGCGTAACCCGAGTTTCCGCCCCTCCTTTAAAATGAACCACTGGTCTCTCGCGCTGCTGGGTGCCGTCGGATGTCTCGCCGTCATGTTCCTGATCAGCCCG
>CALMFL010000126.1 GCA_937862595.1 uncultured Fidelibacterota bacterium | reverse complement strand
TTGTTGATGCTGCCGAGCTTCCCGAGGGAAAGGTCATTGACCGTGGCGTAGCCTTTCAGGCGCGGGAAGGCGCTGTTCCCGAAGGTCGGGTCCGGCTCGCTCAGCGAGCGGGTGTAGGCGAGGCCGAAGCTCAGCTTCTGGCCGTAATTCAGGTGACCCTTGTAGTAGACGTCCAGGGGGTATTTGTTGAAGACGACCTGGTCCAGCAGGCTGCCGCCGCCGTCGTCGGGCGTGATCTGCGCCGCAAAATCCTTGACGGTCGCGGTCATGTAGCCGTTCCAGGCGTGCACGCCGGCGTCGGTGTAGCGGACGTAGTCGGAGACGTTGCGGTAGCCGTAGTAGCTGATCCCCTCGATGCCGCGCAGGTCGCGGGCGGACTTGATCTCGTTCCCGTCCGCGCGGAATTTAATGATCGCCGCGGCGTCCACGGGGGAGACCGTGGGGAGGTTCACGAGGTCGAAGTAACCCATCTTGTTGATGTTCTTGGGGTTCGTGAAGAGGTCGATCCAGGACTCGACCAGGCCTTCCGAAGCGCCCTCGTCGTTCATCATGCTTTCGAGGCGGTAATACCGGTCCTCGATCTTGTTCTCGGTAAGGTCGGCGCTGATCCGGGGGAAGACCGCCACGGCGTCCTTGATCAGCAGGAAGTCCTCATAGGAGATGCCGTCGATCCCGCGGATCTGGTACACGGAGGTGAATTCCCCGTGATAGAGCAGGAATTCCTCGAGCAGTTCGACGACCTCCCCGGAGACCGGCAGCCCGCGCAGGGTCTCTGCGGAGGCGTTGTTGATATCGATCTTATCCGGGATCCCGGCCGCGAACGCCGGAAGGGCGCTCAGCCAAAGCACGATGATCAGGGAAATGATGTGAAAGTGTTTTTTCATGATATAGGCCCGTGCGGGTATTATGGTTTAGTGATCTCCACCGTGAAAAAGTGCGTGCCGTTCAGGATGGGATGGCTTACATAGGCGTAGTCCACCCGGAAGAAGGATTTTTTCACGCCGAAGCCGAAGGTCAGCTGGCTGGGGTAGGTGGAAACACCGGCCCGCAGCGTGAACCACTCGTTCAGCGCGTAATCCAGTCCTGCGCGGTACTGGGCGTCGAAGCCGAGCACCTTTTCGATCTCAAAGGAGGAGACGAGGCCGTAATAGGGCATGTAGCCGATGCCGGCGACGAATTTCCGCGCGGCCTGCGATTCGGATTCGCTGCCCCCCAGGGAGGGTGCGTTGATGTTCTTGACGGCAACGCCCATCCAGGCGCGGTCGCGCAGACTGGCGCGGAACCCGAGGTCCACGCCCAGCCCGGCCACGCTGCCCAGGTCGATCCCGTCCGTCCCGTCGCCGGACTGTCCGGCGGACTGCCCGTAATTGACGTAAAGGAAGTTCAGGCTGTAGCCCACGGCAAAGGAGGAACGCAGGTCCTTGATCAGGTTGACGGCGTGGCTGACGCCCAGCGCGTTCTCCGAGCTCAGGACGGCGTCGCCGTTCTTCACGCGGAGCATGTCCCCGTGCAGGGAGAGCGTTCCGTAGGTTTCGTTCAGGGGCAGGACGGCGGTGAACATCGACAGCGAGGCGAAGCCGTAGGCTCCGGGATTCGTGTAGCCGAATCCGCCCCCGGCCGTTTGCACCGCGGCGAGTCCGGCGGGGTTGTAGCTGTGCGCCCACATCGAGCGGGTGACGGCAACCTGTGCGCCGCCCGAGCCGGCTCCGGCGGCCGTGCCGGGCCAGGAATCGGTGAAGACCTGCGCGCTCAGGGCGGCGGTCAGCGATAAGAAGATAAGTATTCGTTTCATAAGCATGATTTCACGTTATTTTTTGACGGCTATGACAACCGGCTGAGCCTTGCGGGTCACCTTTCCGGTTGAACGTTCAATGACTTCCATATGCATGATATAGACACCCGGGGCAAGGAACTGGTTGAGTTCGTTCTTTCCGTTCCATTGCTTCTGCAGGGTCCAGCTGATGCCGTGATACTCGTCCGTCAGGGTGGTAACATAGCGCCCTGCCGCGTCGTAGATACGGATGATCACCCGGGCTTCGTCGGGGTACTCGTAGGAATAATTGATGACCTCGCCGAGGCGGGGGACGAAGGGGAAGGGGGCCACGCTCAGGCTGACCTGTCCGGTGCCGGGATCCCCGTCGGTCCATGCGGTGACGTCCGCGGGATAGGCGGGCAGCAGCTGGGCCGCGCCGCTGTAGAAACTGCCGATCGCGGCGACCTCGACGGAATTGCCGGGCTGCAGCAGGCTGTCCGCGACGGCGTTCCCAAGCAGGTTCGTCGAATCCCAGACGCGCAGGGTCAGGGAGGAGGTCCCGTCGTCCAGCGTGATGTTGGAGCCGCCGCCGATGCCGTCCGCACGGTCGGTGATCTGGCCGTGGACCCTGACAAGGGTGCCCTCAAGGGCCATGAAATTATTGTTGAGCTGCTGACAGGTGTAGGTGTCGATCTCGGGCAGGGTGCCGGCGCCGAGGCTGGTGACGGTGATGTCCTTTAGCTGCATGGAGTCGTTGTACTTGGAGAGCGTTCCGGTGACGGAGACGCGGGTGCCGCGGGTCAGGCCGCTCATGGGGGAGCCGAAGACGTAGATGCCGCGCCCGGATTCGTCCTGAATGTAGGACGCGTAGGTGTTGATGAGCCCCATCTGCACCGTGACCACGCCGGTGGCGGTGACGACGGTTTCCTGCAGGTCCTCGTAATTGTCGCGCAGGTAACGGATGGTCTGGGCTTCAACGTAGGCGCTGACGGTCTTGCCGTAGCTCAGCGTGGAGTCGGCCAGTCCGAGGCTGTTCTCCGCACGGATGTAATAGGTCAGGGTGCCCGCGTCGCCCAGGGGCGGGATCACGCAGGCGTAGCTGTCCGCATCATCTCCGGCCGCCATTTCCAGAACGGTCCGGACGGCGTCGAAGGTGTAGACGCATTCCACGGTGAGGGTCCCGCTGAGGTTCGTCACGACGGCGCTGACATAGAGACTGTCGCGTTCGCTGGGCGAGGCGGGGGTCAGGACGACCTCGCTGATCGCGGGCTTGGAGCTGGCCAGGTCGACGACGGTCCAGGTCGCGGCAAGGTTCTCGGAGGTCTCGTCGTGGCCGGTAATGCCGTTCCCGCCCGTTGCGGTCTCGCTGCCTTCGCCGGACACGCGGATGAGTTTTTTCTCGTCGAGATGGGCGGACATGAAGGACTGGCTGCCGACGGGGGTGTCGTTCGCGTAGGTGCCCACGCCGCTCTTGTCGACGGCATAGGCGGCGCTGCCCCAGAGGAGATAGTCCGCGTCCTGCACGGTCGCGGAGACGCCGTCCCAGTAGAACAGGATCAGCGTTTCGGCGGTATTGTCCAGCTTGGCGTTAAAGGATCCCCCGATGGTGGTCGCGCCCGCAAGGGCCTGCAGAAGGGTGTCCGCGCCGCTGCCTTTCAGGTAAAGGTCGGGATAGCTTCCGTATTCGCTGAAGTAATCCGTATCGCGGCCCAGGCCGATCACAAGGCTCTCGCCGGCGGGAAGGCTGATCGCGGGGAAGCGGGCGATAAAATCGGAACCGCTGCCGGACCAGAAATCCGCGCCCGAGGGAAGCTTGTAGTAAAATTTTCCGTTGGCGGGGTCCGTCGCGTCGGTGAGGTAGTAGTTGGACATGTCCACCGCCGAAGCGGTCGGGTTCGTGACCACGGCATACTCGCCGGCCGAGGGCTGCAGGACCAGTTCGGAAAACACCAGGTGCCCCTGGGCGAAGATCGCGAGGGGCAGAAGGATCATGAGAAGTGTTTTAAGTAATTTCATAGTCTCACGTGTTATTTGATCAGAACGACTTTTTGCGTGGCGATGTTCATGCCGGCTTCAAGGCGTACGAAGTAGACGCCCGACGTGAAGCTGCCCGCGTTCCAGGTTTGTTTATAGATGCCGGGTTCCGCATAGCCGCTGGAAAGCAGGGCGACGCGCTGTCCGGTAATGTTGTACACGCTCAGTTCGTAATCGCTTCCCTGCTCAAGGGTGAATTCCAGGGTCGTGGAAGGATTGAAGGGGTTCGGGTAGGCCGGGGAAAGCGAGAAGTTCCGGGCAAGCGCCGGGTCGTCGCGGACGTCCACGGTCCCGTCGATATCCGAAGCGTACCCGACCAGCAGCTGGTATTCGCCGGAGTACTGGCTGCCCACGCCGGTGATGGCGTAGAGAATGCCGGTGGTCAGGACGTCGGTGTCGATGCCGGTGGTCGGCCAGACCTTAACGATGGTGCTGTCCGTTCCGTCTTTCAAGATCAGGTTCTTGCTGGTGCTGAAGGTCTGGATCTTGGACAGGGTGCCGGTGACGCGGGCGAGCGTGCCTTCCAGTGCGGCGGAATTGGCGCCGGCGACGCTGACGTTAAGGGCGGCCGGAAGGGCCTGGGCGGTGTCCAGAACGGTGTAGGTGAAATCGGTGATCTCCACCGTGGTGTAATACTGCTCGATGGTCCCGACCATTTTGACCCGGGCGCCGCGTTTGAGGTCGTTGTGCAGGGCGGTGGAGTAGACGTTCAGGCCGCGGCCGGAGTTGTCCTGGATGTAGGCGGAGGTGCGGTCGCTGCGCAGGGCGCCGGTCCCGATGGTCATGACGCCTTCAAGGGTCTTCATCGTGCCGTTGTAGCTGTCGATGTTCGTGTGGATGTCGGCGATCGGGGTGACCGCGCCGGCGACCACCGTGCTGTAAAGGGCGGAGCTTCCGGCGTTGCTGCCGTTCACCGCGCTGAAATAAAAATCAAGGCTCAGGTTGCCGCCCGCGATCGCGGGGATCACGCCGGCCCATTTGGTGCCGCTGTCCAGCCAGAGGTCGGCATGGTTCGGCTGGGTGCCGCCGGTCCCGTACCAGACGGTGACGGTCGCGGGAGCGGGCGTGCTTTCGCCCGGGGTGATGTCGACGGAAACCTCGATCTCGGACCCGGCCTGCGGGAAGGCGGTGGTCACGCCGGCATTGCTGAAGGTGTAGGCCTGCGGACCCGCGGTATGCGAGCCGAGGTCGGTGAAATAGCCGTCGGCCATGACGATCCATTCGGAATTGTCGGAATTTGTCCCGGCGGAAGCGGCCCAGTCCGTATTGCCCGCTTCGATCTGCGGTTTGCGGATCAGGGTGTGGTCCTTGGTCGCATCCGTGGTGCCCGCGACGGACCAGCCGGTGAGGGGATCATTGACCGGATCGCCGATCACGTCGACCAGAACGCCGTTCAAAAAGAGGCCGAGGGCGTCGTTGCCGTTAAAATAGGTGACGGTGCTGGTGGTGTCGGCCACGTCCAAAATGGACTGGATAGAGCTGCTGTTGGCGATCACGTAGACCTCGCCGGCGGCAAGCGTGCCGCTCAGGACCTGTTCGGTCCCCCAGCCGCCGCCGTTGGAGCCGAGCTTCACGGAATAGCCCGTCAGGGAAACGGCCGCGTCGGTAAAATTGTAGAGTTCGATCGCCTTGTTGTTACCGACCGATCCTTCGATGTATTCACTGAAGATCAGTTCGGTATCCTGCGGTTCGCGGACGGTGATGGCGACGGTGTCCTTGTCCGAAGCGGACGCGCTGTCCGTTACGGTCAGCTCGAACACAAGGTCGGCGTTGGCGGCCGGAGCCATGAACATCGCGCGGTCCGTGGTGGCCCCGGACAGCGAGACGCTGGTCCCGCTGAGCTGGACCCAGAGATAGCTTTCGATATTGGCGTTGGGGTCCGAACTGGCGGATCCGTCAAGGTAGACCGGTTCGTTGACCATGACCAGCTGGTCGGGGCCGGCGTCGGCGCTCGGGGGATAGTTCGTGCCGGCTTCAAGGACCTGGCCGACGTTGACGTCACCGGGGGTCGTGGTCGTGACCACCCAGGGCGAGCCGTCCAGTCCGATGCGGGAAATGGAGGTGTCGGTCTGGCCTTCATACATGTCGGCGCCAAAGGAATTGACATCTTCCATCGGATTGCCCGCAAGGTCGTTCAGGGCGCCCTCGTAGGCCACGCCGTCCACGATCACGCCGCCCACCGAAAGCTGCACGCCGTCGGGTGCGCCGTTCTGGATCCAGTTGCTGGCAAGTCCAGTGGAGTAATCGACATTATCGACTCCGGGGACACCAATAACATAAAATCCATATCCCGATGATTCATCTGTTAATGTAATGTTGCCTAAATTA
>CALMFL010000125.1 GCA_937862595.1 uncultured Fidelibacterota bacterium | reverse complement strand
GAAAATCCGTTGTATCTTTTATTCGCAAAACTAACTATGAGGTGCTTCATGATACGAAAACGCGCAATGATCCTGATCCTGGCAGTCCTGCTCCTTATCAGCGGCTGCGAAAAAGCCCTGCCCGAACTTCTGCCCGAACAGAAGGCGGCGGCGGATACGCTCGGCATTCCCGCTGAACGCCTGCGTGAATTGCTGGCCAAACCGCTGTACGAGTTCAGCGAGACCGACGTCGATATTTACCTCCCCTACCTGCAGTACACGGTCCCGGGCCTTCAGGAACGCATCAAGCACCTGGCGCGAAAAAACCTCGGCCAGCCCTATGAGATCTATCTCCTGGGCGAACATCCCGCCGAGATCTACGATCCCCAGCCCCTGTATATCCTGGATAAGAGCGACTGCGTGGTCTTTTGCGAACACATGATCGCCATGGCGCTGGCCGATGACTGGCAAAGCTTCTTCGCCATCTTACAGCGGATCCGCTATAAGGACGGACAGATCTCCTACGCGGCGCGGAACCATTACGGGGAATACGACTGGCTGAGCAGCAATGAATGGCTGGTGGACAATATTACCGCCGATCTTGCTCCCGAATATCAGGAATTCGATACGGCGCATGTGAACAAGACGCGCTTTTTCGGCAAACGCGGCGTTCCCTATGCCATGCCCGAGGACTCCCTGGTCTGGAATTATGTCCCCATCGAGGTCATGCCGGGCATCCTCTCGCAATTACGCACCGGCGATATCGTCAATGTGGTCCGGGGATACAAGCATAACCGCTGGATCGGTCATTTCGGGTTCGTGATGGTGGACGGGGATTCGGTGTATTTCCTGCACTCCACGCCCCCGGAAGTGATCCAGCAGCCGTTTCTCGAGGTGCTGGACAAGCTTCAGGCCTCCAATATGGAAAAAAAGAAGGCGAACCTGATCGCGGAAGAGAAGAACAAAGAGATCAAAGCCTTTAATGAAAGCCATGAAGAGCAGCTGCCCTACGAGCCGCTTGAAACCCTGACCCTGGGATACCGCTTTTTACGGATCAAGGATGATCCGCTGAAGCATATCATGAAGCCCGGTCAGGAACTCCGCCTGCAGGTGGTTCCCGTAACCCCGCTTGCGCTCAAGACCACCCGCGCAGACTCGGTATTGCGGATGATAAAGTAAGATCAAAGCACAGGTCGGTATGGCCGCTTATAACGAACTGAACATTGCGATCCTGGCGATCGGTTTCTCGCAGTCCTTCTATGCGGGCATCATGCAGCTGCTCAAGAAGAACGCGCGTCTGCCCGACCGCGTCCTTGCGGTCTGGCTCTTTGCCATTTCGCTGCAGATGCTGATCTCCCTGTTCAACACGCGCTTTACGATCACGGCCTTCCCCATCTCCCCTTTCATCTACGGTCCGCTGATGTTCATCTATCTCAATACCCTGATTTCGGACAAACCCCGCCTGCGCTATTATTACATCAGCTGGACCCTGCCGCTGATCGCCTTCCTGATCCTGGCGCTTATCTACCGGAAACAGCCTATCCTGATCTTCGATAATTTCCTGGTCGACGACCCGCTGCGCGCGCTGCGCTTCACCTACGCGATCATGCTGATGGTCTCGGTCATCGCCTATTCCATCGCGATCTTTGTGCGCCTCGGACGGCACCGGATCAAGGTGCAGGAACTGTATTCCTATACCAACCAGAAGATCACCCTGGGCTGGGCTTTGTTCATCTCCATCAGTTTTTTCGTGCTGTACTTCGGACTCTTCGCCCTGGGCTTTACCCGCATATTCGCCAGGAATTTCCATTTCGACCCGCTGATGATGGGGAACCTTATTCTCGTTTTCTATTCCTTCGCCTTCAGTATTTTCGGCTATCAGCAGGACAGGATCTACCCGGAACCTTCCAAAACCGAAAAGCCGAAATATCAGCGTTCCGGCCTCCGTCCCGCGAACAGCGACGCGCTGACCCAAAAGCTCTTAACCCTCATGAAAGAAAAGAAGCCCTACCTCGAACCGGAACTGACGATCCTGGATGTGGCGAACCAGCTTCACATCCCCCGCCATCATCTCACCCAGGTCCTGAACGAGAAACTGGGCAGGAATTTCTATACCTTTATCAACGAGTACCGAGTGGAAGAAGCGAAGCGGCTCCTCCTGGACCCGCATAACGATAACCTTACCCTCCTGGCGATCGGCTATGACGCGGGATTCAACTCGAAATCTTCCTTTAACACCCTCTTCAAACAGTATACCGGCCTGACCCCGTCCGAATTCCGAAAAAAGAGCACCTAAGACTTCGTTCTGTTGCTCCAATCTCCGATCTCCGATCCCCTCACTCCGAACTCCGAACCCCTCACCCCCACACTCCAGTTTCACCGCCGGTCGAGATAGTCCCGGATCAGAACATAGGTGTTTTCCAGAACGTCCCAATCCAGTGTTTCCGCAATGTCCTCCGGATGGTGGTAGGGCTGTTCGCCGCCCGAAGCATACAGGAAGAACGCGTTCACGTCATAAACGGTGAAAGGAAAATGGTCGCTGTTCGGACTGTTGTCCCGCACGCGGATCTCGCCCAGCCCGTTCCGGGCGGCAATTTCCTGCAGCAGCAGCGTGTCTTTCGGGCAATCGGCGCCCGCGACCATGCCGTAGCCCTCGCGGCCCGATCCGACCATGTCCAGATTGACGCAGGCGGCGATATTTTTCAGGGGGACCGCCGGACGACGGACATAGTTCCACGATCCGGCCAGCCCCTGTTCCTCTCCGGTGAAGAACACAAAAACAAGGGTGTGCTTCGGGGAATTCTGCGCGTAATAACGGGCAAGGGACAGGAGCACCGCAACGCCGCTGGCATTGTCGTTCGCTCCGGGATAATAGACCTCATCGCCGAGGGCGCCCATGTGGTCGTAATGAGCTGTGAGCATGATCACAGAATCGGGTTCCGAACCCCCTTCAATGACAGCAATGATGTTATTTGAAGAAAAACGTTTGTATCTTACCCTGTGTGAAAGATACAGCGTCCGGACCGTGTCCGGAATGAGGTTCTGGCGTACCTGGATTGCCGGCAGAGACGACTGCTTGTTCTGTCGGCTTTGCAGTATATATTCCTCGGGAAATACCAGCAGCTTCTCCGCGGATTTGCGCGGCCGGACCGTCATCAGATGGCGCCGGACTTCCGAAAGGCTGTTCAGTCCGAACATCTCCTTCAGGCTGTCCAGCCGCGCCGGATCATAGATCCCGATCGATCCGCCGTCGAACACGGTCTTTACGGAAGGACAGTAGGGGTGCGGAATATAATCGTAACCGGGCTGAAGCGTATCGCCGTTAAGGGTGCAGACGGGAGCCCTCAGCGCAACGTTGACCTTCAGCGGGACCGCCCGGGTCCGGACCGTCAATCCCGCGGCGCTGAGCTCGCCGGTGATGTATTTTTCCGCCTCGCTAATCCCCTTATGCGTAAAACCCCTTCCTCGACAGGCTTCGGAACTCAGGAAAGCGATATCCGCTTTCATCGCCTCCGGGGCGCCCGCGAATACTGCGCCGATCCCCGCCAAAAGGAATAAAATTGCTTTAAGTTTCATCATGGCTTTGATCCTCTTCCGTCGTAAAAAAATAAAATAGTGCTTGCCTCTGTGGACAAAACATTTTATTATTTCGGGCTTTGACAATGTGTCCCCTTCGTTCAGTGGTTAGGACTCAGGATTTTCATTCCTGCAACAGGGGTTCAAATCCCCTAGGGGATACCACAACACCCCGCTCCGGTTTACCGAGGCGGGGTGTTCCTTTTTTGTCCCGGAATAATTTGGGCCCTTTCGTCAATGATCACAGGAGTTTTCGCCGCTCTCGAGTTTTCCCTCAAGCCACTCCTGTACGATGCATTCCGGGGCACCGCTGGGTGCGCCAAGGACTACCTCGATCCCGTATTGCTCAAAAAGCCGCTGGGCGTGCATGCCCATGCCGCCGGTAATGATCACATTCGCCTTCTCGGCGGAAAGCCATTTGGGCAAAACCCCCGGTTCATGGGGCGGCGGGGTTTTATCCTCGGTCAGAATGATGTTCTTATCCTTGTCAATGTGATAAAAACGGAAATAGTCACAGTGCCCGAAATGCTGCGAAAGCTGTTCCTGCACTACCGGTATCGCGATGATCATAGGGTTTCTCCTGAATGATGTGATTCATGTGTTTTATGTGTTCCCGACCGGATACATTAAAAGTGATCCGGACGCTCGTATCGTCAAACATATCGGTTTTTTTCTTCCGAAGCAAACGTTGATTGAACGCCGTGTTCAAAACCTTTGCCGGGAACGGTCAGACGCGGGACAGTTCACCCGCCTTGTAGGCGCGGTATGCCCCGGCAACCGTCATGTCCCCGGCCCCGGCATAAACGGCGATCCCCGCTTTTTCCAGCACGGACGCCGCATTGCCTCCCGGGCCGTTGCCGGTGACCAGCACGTCGATCTTGTTCTCCGCGAGCCGCTGGGCGGTCCGGGGTCCGGCCCCGTGCG
>CALMFL010000124.1 GCA_937862595.1 uncultured Fidelibacterota bacterium | reverse complement strand
GATGCTGCATCTGGGCAAGCAGTTCAAGATCATTATTTATCCCGGCGAGAACGAACTGGGCGCGATGGCGGACGGCGGATTCCGGATCCTGGACGGCAAGATGAAGGTCTATGATTACGATAACAACGAGGTATAACGATGCGCTACAAGGACATTTACGAACGGATCGACATTCAGTCCCCCAAAACGATCAATGTGGTCTTCCCCGACGGACCCTCCATATTTGAAGCGCTGACCGAAGCAAGGTCAAAGAACTATATCAACGCCCGGCTTTACGGCAACCCCGACACGATCCGCGCCTGTGCGGAAAAAAGCGGGCTGAAACAGTATGAGCTGATCCCCTGCGACTCGCCCGAAGCGGCGATCTGGAGCGCCATTGCGGATGTCCGCGCCGGGAAGGGCGATGCCCTCATGAAGGCCGATATTTCCACGGCGGCCTTTCTGAGTCCCGTGCTGAACCGTGAAAAAGGACTGCGCAAAGGGCAGCTGCTGTCCCATATCGCCGTCTGCGACAGTCCGGGATACCATAAGCTGCTGTTTTTGACGGACGGGGCGATCAACATCGAACTCGATCTGGACAAGAAACGCGATATTACGGAAAATGCGGTCGCGTTCTGCGAAAATATTCTGGGTGAAAAACCCAGGATCGCGTTTGCCGCCCTGGTGGAGAAGGTCAACCCGAAGCTGCCCGAAACGGGCGAAGCGCAGGTTCTGGCGAACATGTTCGCCGCCCGCGGATATCAGGCGGAGGGCCCCATGGCGCTCGATGTGATCCTCAATGCCGACGCCGCCCGGAAAAAAGGGATCGTCTCGGCCATCACGGGCGATACGGACCTGATCGTCTTCCCGAATATCACGGTGTGCAACTTCATGCTGAAACAGATGATCGAACTCCAGCATGCGCCGGTCGGCGGACTGATCATGGGCGCGCAGGTCCCGCTGATCCTGCTTTCCCGTTCGGACCGCCCCTCGGAAAAGCTCAATTCCATTGCGCTCAGCCTGATCTGAGCGAAACGAAAACGACATGAAATTACATATCTTAGGCACCGCCGCTCAGCTTCCCACCAGGACCCGGAGCCAGAATGCGTATTTTCTGGATTGGCCGGAGGAGGGCATCCTCTTTGATCCGGGTGAAGGGGCCCAGCGGCAATTTACCCTTGCGGGCATTTCGCCCGGCAGGATCCACCGCATTTTTATTTCGCATTTTCACGGAGATCATTGTCTGGGACTTCCCGGGATCCTGCAGCGCCTGTCCCTGATGGAAGTGCCGCAGACCGTCAAGATCTATTTTCCGGAAGAAGGGACGGACTTCTTTCAGGCGCTTGCGAACGCCTCGCAGTACACCCGGCGCATTGAGTTTGAGGTCCATCCCCTGAAAGAAGGTCTTGTGGAAGAGACCGGCACCCACCGGATCGAATGCGTCTCACTCGATCACAGCACGCCTGTTCTGGGATACCGCTTTACGCTCTTGCCCCAATGGCGTTTTGATCCGGATCTGCTGACGCGCTACGGACTGGAAGGTCCGCCGGTCGGGGAGCTTGAACAAAAAGGATCCCTTGACTGGAAAGGCGAACGCCTGACACGGGAAGCGCTCAGTTACCGGACGAAGGAAAAGGTATTCGCCTATGTCCTGGATACGGGAGCCTGTCCGGCGATCCCGGGATTGATACGGCATGCGGACTGCGTGCTGATGGAAGCGACCTACCTGGAGAGCGAACAGGACCTGGCGGATGCCTTCCGGCACATGACCGCCGAGCAGGCGGCGCGCTATGCCCGCGGGAACGGCGTCCGGAAACTGGTCCTGACGCATTATTCGGAGCGCTACAAAGACCTGAACATATATCAGAAAGCTGTTGAAAACATTTTTAAAAATACGCATATTGCACAGGACTTCGACGAGATCGAATTTTAATGTGAGGATACCCTATGGAACGCCCGAGCTGGGATGACTATTTTCTGAATCTGGCCAAGGTGGTCGCCACGCGTTCGTCCTGCCTGCGCCGGCAGGTGGGCGCCGTGATCGTGAACAATAAGGATATTGTTTCGACGGGCTATAACGGGTCCCCGCAGTATCAAAAGAACTGCATCGAGATCGGGTTCTGCTACCGCGACCTTCACCATATCCCTTCCGGGACCCAGCTGGAGCGCTGCCGGGCGGTCGGATCCCACGCGGAATCCAACGCCATCGCGCTTGCCGCCCGGAACGGACATGCAACGGCCGGCAGCACGATCTTCATTTCCGGACATGAATTTGTCTGTTACCAGTGCAAAGCGCAGATCGCGAATGCGAACATCAAACGGGTCGTATTGGAAAAACCCGACGGAACGGTCATGGAATGGGTGCCCGAACGCGACTGGACGGTCCATCCCATCGACGAGGAGAGTGATTCATGCTGAAAAAAATATGCGTATTGATCTTAATTCTGTGGATGCTGCTCCCGGCGGTGGACCCGAATTACTATATTCGCCGGGCTAACCTCAATTATCAGCAAGTTGACGATATGATCGTCGATCTTCGCATCCGCTCGCGCATGCCGCAGGCCACGATCCCGGACCGTGAAACGGTCGTGCATTTTATCCGGCCGGATTCCCTGTTTACCGAGGACAACGTTCCCCTGATGATCCCGGGCGAGATCTTCATGATGGACCTGGAGCGGCTGGTCAAGGATGCGACGTCCCTGCGGACCATTGAGCTTGACGATACGAAGGACGATGTGGCCTTCGTTGAGGTCGTAAAGCCCGTTGAAGGAAAAGAGATCATTTTCCTGGCGATGATCGACACCTTGAACTGGACCCTGTCGCAGATGAAAATGATCGACAAGCCCGACATGGTGGCGGACATCAATTTTACCCAGGAAGAACTGTTCCCGGGGATCTTTCTCCCCACGGAGATCCGCGTCATGATCGAAAGCAAGGAAACTGCGAAACAGAACGTTCCCAACCCCCGGGGCGCTGTTCCCATGACATCCTCCTTCGGCTACATTGATCTCAAATTCAGCAATTACCGGATCAACACCCTGCACGCGCCGGATACGGATCCCGTTCCTGCGGATACATCCGGTCCGGAGCTCCCCCTAAATCAGTAAGAGGTGATACATGCGCAAGGTACTCAGCGTTATTCTGGGCGGCGGACGCGGAACACGGCTTGCTCCGCTCACGACGGTCCGGTCCAAGCCGGCGGTCCCCATCGGGGGAAAATACCGCCTGATCGATATCCCGATCAGCAACTGCCTGAACTCCAATGTCCGAAAGATCTACGTGCTGACCCAGTTCAACAGCGAATCCCTGCACCGGCATATCAACCAGACCTATAAATTCGACAATTTCACCGAGGGCTTTCTGGAAGTCCTTGCCGCCTCCCAGACCCTTGAGAACATGAACTGGTACCAGGGCACCGCGGATGCGGTGCGGCACAACCTGAACCATTTTCAGAATGTCAAGTTCGACCAGTACCTGATCCTTGCGGGGGACCATCTCTATCGCATGAACTATCAGGATTTCGTGAAACGTCACCGCGACACCGCCGCCGATATCACGATCTCGGTGAAAGCCGTCAACAAAGAGGATGCGAAGGAATTCGGCATCCTGAAGGTGAATTCTGAAGGACGCATCGTCAAATTTGCCGAAAAGCCCAAGGATCCTGACGTGCTGGAAGACATGAAAAGCGAGACCGGAGACCCCGAGCGGCCGTACTGGGGCTCCATGGGGATCTACGTTTTTAACCGCGACATCCTGCATGCGTCGCTGTCCGATATCCCCAAGGATGATTTCGGCGGGGACATCATTCCGGGATCGATCCGGGACCGGAAGGTCATGGCCTTCTTTTTCGACGGATACTGGGAGGATATCGGGACCATCCGCTCCTTCTATAAGGCCAATCTCAATTTTACGAAGATCAACCCCGATTTCCGTTTTGTCGACGAGCATTTCCCCATTTACACGCATGCGCGCATGCTTCCGGGATCCCGCATCTGCAGCGCGGCGATCGAGCAGTCCCTGATCAACGAAGGCGCCCTGATCCAGGGGAAAACGATACGCAACAGCATCCTGGGAATACGCTCGGTGGTCCGCGAAGGCTCGGAGATCTATGACAGCTACATTATGGGGAACGATTATTTTGAGACGGACCGCCGAAGCAGCGTTCCGCTCGGGATCGGAAAGAACTGCGTGATCCGGGGCGCCATCGTGGACAAGAACGCCCGTATCGGTGATCATGTCCGGATCGTCAATAAAGACAAGCTGGATAACTTCGAAACCGATACCTACTGCATCCGCGATGGGATCGTGGTCGTGAAAAAGGACGCGGTCATTCCCGAGGGAACGGTCATTTGAGGGGTGGACGGAAGACGGAAGACGGAAGACGGAAGACGGAAGACAGAAGACAGAAGACAGAATACAGAATACAGAATACAGAAGGCTGAAAGATAAAAGCAAAATGCTAAATGCTAAAGGCTGAAGGCCAGGGGAATGAAAAAAG
>CALMFL010000123.1 GCA_937862595.1 uncultured Fidelibacterota bacterium | reverse complement strand
TGAATGTTTATTTAAGGTGATGAGCGTCTCGATCTTCATATTCTTTGTTGCGATGCCCTGCGTCCGTTCCTGCAGGTCCTTGGGCATGGGGATGCGATGGATCAGGCGGACCTGCTGCTGAATTTCATTATCGCGAAGGACGTGGATCACGGCGGCCATGTTACGGGTGGTGTAAACCGGCTCACGTTTTTGATGCACCCAGGCGTGGCCGGCTTCGCCTTCATCTTCAAAGCATCCGACATGTTTTAGCGATTTTCCGCTGGCCTTGTGCATAATATTCAGGGTTCCGTCCGGGTTGACATCCACGGACAGAAAGTTGTTTTCCAGATGAGCGGTCCGGACTATGGCATGATCCGGTGCCGCTTCGCTGCCTTCGACAGGGTGCACATGAAACGTGCCGATGCTCCAGGCGGGAAGAGTGCTGAGATGAATAAGGACATGATAGCGCATCATGCCGTAATACATGGGGCGATCGGTCAATTGCTCCAGAACGGGTTCCGCGGGTCCCCGGGATAAAATCCTGCAGGGTAGTTCACCTTCGTTCTCATCAAGGATCCGCAGGGATCCCCTGTCCAGGGATAAGGGAATGTCGATATGGGCTTCCACAGTTTCAGAACGCGTAAACTGGGTCGTATTCAGGATACTGAGGTGTATATCGTCCTTGGAATTTCCGGGACATTCCGTGTTTGAAATAAGATATTTGCAGGCTTTTTCGAAGACGCTTTGCGCGATCTCGCGAATTTGCTTGTAACGGTTCACCATATCTTCATGAATGCTGTCGAGACTGCATCCGCCGATGGAATCGTGAGCGGCATTTTCCAGCAGCATTTTCCAGGCGATACGCAGAGAGTTGTCGCTGATATCGAGGCCCAGAATGCCTGCCAGGGTATAGGCGGGTTCCGCGTAGCGCTCCAGCCATCGTTCACAGTCCGTATTCATCTGTTTAAGATACATGCGCGCAGAGGTGATATACCCGTAGAGGTTCCCGCTCCGCGCATCGGCCTGCGCACTGCGGCGCTCTCCCTTGACGATCTGCAGTTTTTCAAGATCCGCATCCTTTTTCAAGGCTTCCGCATAATCTTCCAGGGTGGAATGACGGACATCCGCATCCGGCATCAGACGACGGATATCCCGCAGTATTTTTGTGGTCAGGGGATTCGGGCCGCTGCTGTCGTGCCCTTCCATCCAGATGACATGGGGCGTGGTGAAATCGTCCGCCTGTTCGTCGATCAGTTTTTTCGTCCAGGTGGTCACATTCTTTTCATAATAGGTGGGTTCGGGCTTCAGCAGGCTGTAATCTTCGCCGTAAAGGCCGGTATCGGCAAAATGGAAGGGAGACCCTCCCCTGTCCCAGCCGTATTCGATATCGGCAGGCGTTTCATCAAAGAGGACCGGCCGGTAGAGGAAAAAATAAAAATTATATCTCGGCATGGTGGAAAAACGCGAAGCCAGTGCCTCGGTGCCGTCCGCGCCGATCCATCGGAATTCCGCTTTGGGGCTGTCCAGTGAATTCACGCCGCGGTAGAACATGATCAGATCGATGCCGAATCCCGCGTAGATCTGAGGCAATTGCGATACCTGTCCCCAGGAGAAGGGCGAATAGCCGACTTTGGAAACGCGCCCGAAGGAGCGGCATGTCTCGTGACCGAGCAAGAGGTTCCGGATCAGGTTCTCGCCGCTGACCATAAATTCATCGGGCAGAATGTACCAGGGACCAATGAAAAGGCGTTTTTCACGAACGAACCGTTCGATCAGGGCTCTTTTTTGAGGACGGATCTCGAGATAGTCGTGCAGGACG
>CALMFL010000122.1 GCA_937862595.1 uncultured Fidelibacterota bacterium | reverse complement strand
AGTGTTACCCATGTTTTGAAGGGCTTTCGTTACCTATGTTTTGAAGTCGTACCGAGGTTTAGTCAGCGGAATAATTGCTTTTTGACATCAACCCATTTCAATCCCCGACGTGTCCTTCGAAGCTCCGACGTATCGGAGCGAAGAAGGAAGCCCTAACAGGTCGCCGATATTTTTACGCTCGGTTATTTCATTTCGCCCAAAAAACCCTTACATTATCCCGATAATGAAAGGAATCCCAATGGACGAACACGCACAGCAGGAAAAGCACTCCACGCTGGAACAGATCCTGGAACAACGCAAGGAAAAGATCGCCCGGATCCGCGAGATGGGCATCGACCCCTTCCCCTACGCCTACGAGGTCACGCACCGGAGCGCCGAGGTCGCCGACGGCTTCGAATCGCTCGAGAACACGCAAGTCTCCGTGGCGGGCCGCCTGATGACCATCCGGAAAATGGGGAAGGCGAGTTTCGCGCATCTCCAGGACGGCGCCGGCAGGATCCAGCTTTATCTGTCGCGCGACGACATCGGCGAAACGGCCTACGACATGTTCAAACTGCTGGATATCGGCGATATCGCGGGCGTCCGGGGACTTGTCATGAAGACCCGCACCGGGGAGGTGACCGTCAAGGCGCAGGAACTGACCCTGCTGGCCAAGAACATCCGCCCCCTGCCCATCGTGAAGGAAAAGGACGGGGTCGTCTACGACGCCTTCGCCGACAAGGAACTGCGCTACCGCAAGCGCTACCTCGACCTGATCGTCAATCCCGAGGTCAAGGACGTGTTCGTCAAACGGGCGAAGATCATCCGCGCGACCCGCGATTTCTTTGATTCGCGGGGCTACCTGGAAGTCGAAACGCCGGTCCTCCAGCCGCTCTACGGGGGCGCGAACGCCCGGCCCTTCATCACGCACCACAACAGCCTGGACATGGACCTGTACCTCCGCATCGCGGACGAGCTCTACCTGAAGCGCCTGATCGTCGGCGGCTTTGACAAGGTCTACGAATTCTCGCGCAATTTCCGCAACGAGGGCATGGACCGGAACCACAATCCGGAATTCACCGCCATCGAATTTTACGAAGCCTACGTCGATTACTACTATATGATGGACCTCATCGAGACCTATTTCCACACCATCGCCGACGCGATGGGCACGCCCGTCCTCAATTACAAGGACGCTTCCATCGACCTGACCCTGCCCTTTGACCGGAAACCCATGGCCGACCTGTTCACGGAACACCTGGGGCTCGACATCGCCGCCTGCAGCGAAGGGGACTTTGCCGCATGGTGCCGCGAACATCAGGTCGAATTCGACCCGAAATGGAATTACGGGCAGTTCCTGGACAAGCTCTTCGACGAATTCATCGAACCCAAGCTGATCCGGCCCACCTTCGTCATCGACTACCCCAAGGCGATCTCGCCCCTGGCGAAGGTCAAGCGGAACGGCGATGCGCGTTTCGTGGAACGCTTCGAACTCTTTATCTGCGGCGCGGAATACGTGAACGCCTTCTCCGAACTGAACGACCCCCTCGACCAGCGTGAACGCCTGGAAGGCCAGGACCGCCTCCGGGTCCAGGGCGACGACGAAGCCCAGGCCTTTGACGAGGACTTCATTCAGGCCATCGAGACCGGCATGCCCCCCACGGGCGGCGTGGGGATCGGACTGGACCGCGTGATCATGCTGTTCACGGGACAGACCAGCATCAAGGATGTTCTGCTCTTCCCGGCCATGCGCACGGAAAAATCATCATAGCGGAATGACATGAAATTTCTTTTCTATCTGTCTGAGCGCACGCTGTTCCACAAACGTTCGGACCAGTTCGTGCCCTTTATCCGCATTCTGGCGATCATCGGCCTGATCATCGGCACGATCGCCATGTCCGTTACCCTCGGAATTCTCCGGGGCTTCGAGAACAACCTTGTCGAAAAGATCACCGGCTTCGAGGCGCACATCCGCATCGAAAGCTTCAAGGACCGCATCGACCTGGATCCCGATTACGTTTCCATGCTGCTGAAAAATCCGGATATCACCGCCCTGGCGCCCTACGTCGACCTGGAGACCATGCTGCGCAAGGACGACGAAACCGAGGGCGTCATCCTGGAGTGCCTGCACGAGGCGGATTTTCTGAACATGCTTTTCGCCTCCAAGCAGAATGTGGCCGGCCGGGTCGATTTCAGGGAAACGGAAGCGGTCAAGGGCGTCTATCTCGGCATCGGCGCGGCGGACTACCTCAACGCCGCCGTGGGCGACACGGTCACCGCGCTGTTCATCCGGGGCGTGCCGTCCCCCTTTAACCCCATCACCCGCTTCGACCTGGTCGTGACGGGCATCTTTACGACGGGCATGAAAGAATTCGACGCCAGCTACGCCTATGCGCCGCTCAGTTTCGCCGCCGGCGTGCAGGGGAGCGAAGATCAGATATCGGGCTATCAGCTCCTGCTGACGGACCCGCTGCTGGCCGATGAGGTGTCGGACTGGATCAACGCGAACAGCGCCTACCATTATCTGCCCGTGACCTGGAAGGAACGGAACCTCCTGCTCTTCAGATGGCTGCAGACGCAGAAAGCGCCCATCATCATCACCTTCGGCATTATCGCCCTCGTCGCCATGGTGAACATCATTTCCACCCTGGTCATGATCGTCCTGGTCAAGGAACGCGATACGGCGGTCCTGAAATCCATGGGCATGAAACCCTCGGATATCCGGAAAAAGGCGGTGATCGACGGACTGACGATCAGCACGATGGGGCTCGGCCTGGGGATCCTGCTGTCCAAATTTCTGGAATGGGGGCAAATGAAATTCGCCTGGATCAAGCTCTCCGCGGACGTGTACTTCGTCGACCGCCTTCCCATCGAGATCTCCTGGCAGGTCATCCTGATCATCGTCCTGGTCGGCTTCGCCCTGTCCCTTATCGCCACCCTGGCGCCCGCGCGCAACGCCTCGCGCATCCGGCCGGTCGAGGTCCTGCGCTATGAGTAAAAAACCCTATATCGATTTTATCGCCCGCCGTTATTTCAGTTCGCGCAAAAAAGTGAAAATGATCTCCACGACCACGATCATCACGATCATCGGGACCTTTCTGGGGACCTTTGCGATCATCGCCGCCCTGAGCGTGATGAACGGCTTCCGGGATATGCTCTTCGAACGCACGCAGGACATGTCCCCGGACCTGACCTTTTACGTGAAGAACGCCTCGGGAGAGGAACGGGCCGAGCTTAAAGCCCGGCTGAAAGAGAACAAAAAGATCGGGGTCGCGACACCCTCCATTGAACGCAAGATGCTGGTCACGGCGGGGGAGTACCAGCTGCTCGCCTTCGTTAAGGGCGTTTCCCCCGCCGAATACCGGAAGATCCTGAAGATCGAACCCTACCTCCAGAAAAAGCGCTTCCTGACGGACGACCTGAGCAAGACCGCCTATCCCGAGATCGTCATCGGGCTCTCCCTCGCCAACAAGATCGGCGTGAGCATCGGGGACACCCTGACCCTCGTCAGCCTGCTGGACATCAAGACCTACAACGCCCCGAGCATCCGCTGCATCGTGCGGGACATTTACAACGTGACGGTCTTCGATTACGACTACCGCGCCTACATGCACCTGCTGGACATGCAGTACCTCCTGGACGAGCCAAACCCGCACCAGTTCGAAGTGGAGCTCCAGCCGAACGCGGACCTCGCGGCCGAGAACAAGCACTGGAAAAGAACGGTCCCGGAGACGGTCCGGGTCATGACCTGGTGGGAGGAGCATCTGGAGCTCTTTTCCGCCATGGAGATCGAAAAATACGCGACCTTTCTCGTCCTGAACCTGATCGTCATCCTGGCGGGATTCAACCTGATCAGCTCCATGGTCATGCTCCTGCTTGAGAAAAAATGGGAGATCGGGATCCTGCAGAGCATGGGCTGCGGTCCCCGGGACGCCTACCGCATTTATTTCCGGCTCGGCTGGTACACGGGCGGGCTGGGCATGGGGCTGGGCGCCGTTTTTGCGCTGGCCCTGCTCCTGATCCAGCAGTATTTCCCCTTCTTTATCATGCCGGGCGCCGACGACGTCTATATCTTCAAATACGTGCCCGTCATCGTCAGCGTGTGGGACGTGCTGGCGACCCTGCTCATGGTGTCCGCGCTCATCACGCTCTCGTCCCTCGTCCCGGCGCGCAAGGCGAACCGGGTCCGGCCCCTCGATGCGATCAAAACGAAACAATGACAGGATTAGCATGAAAACGATCATCGAAGTGAAACAGCTGTGCAAAAGCTACCGGTCCGGCGCCGCCGTGCTGAAGGTCCTGGACCATATCGACCTGAAGATCCGTCAGGGCGATTTCATTTCCCTCATGGGTCCCTCGGGATCCGGGAAATCCACCTTTCTGAACATCATCGGCACCATGGACGCCCCCGACGCCGGCGAGATCCTGATCGCGGGGAAGGACGTGACGCACATGCCGGAAAATCAGCTGGCGGAGTTCCGGCTCAACCATATCGGCTTTGTGTTCCAGTTCCACTACCTTCTGCCCGAGTTCTCGATCGAAGAGAACGTGGCCATGCCCCTCATGATCCGCGGCATGCACAAGCATCAGGCCCTCGAACGCTCGCGCGAAATGCTCGATTACCTTGGCATGAGCGACCGCGGCCACCATTTCCCCGCTGAAATATCGGGCGGCGAGAAACAGCGCGCCGTCATCGGCCGCGCCCTGATCAATGCGCCGGATATCCTCCTGGCGGACGAACCGACGGGCAACCTGGACCAGGAGACCGGGGAACGCGTCCTCGAACTGTTCAAAAAGATCCAGAAGGACATGAACCAGACCTTTTTCCTGGTCACCCACAACGAACGCATCGCCCGGATCGCGGAGATCAACTATCTGATCGACAAGGGCAAGCTGATCACCCAGGCCAAAGCGTGAAGCGTCCCGGACCGGACCCTTCGCGGCTGAAAAAACAAGGAACATCCCGCGTAAAAAAATCTTATATTCTCATCATGAAAAACAAGGCGCTTCACATAAAACCCCTTTCGTACCTGCTGCTGATGCTCATGCCTCTCGCGGCGCTTGCCGGCTACGCCAGCTACGGCAACGATTACCTGCATCTGCTCAAGGGACCCGGGGGAGAGCTCTACGGGACCGCCTACGGCCTGATGCAGTTCGGCGCGGAAAATGCCTTCATCAATCCCGCGCGGCTTGAAAGCGCGACGGCGAAACCGCTGTACCTCTATCATTCCACCTGGTTCCGGAACGAAGTGAGCGCCAGTTCGCTGGGCTATACCTTCCATTACAAGGACAAGCCGCTCGGCCTCATGGTCTCCCGCATCGCGGTCTCGGATATCCCGGATACCCGCAACGCCCTGCTGGATTTCGGCCTGGACGGCATGCCGGGCACCGGGGACGCGGGCGAGGGGAACGGGATCCTGGACGAGAACGAGATCATCGATTACGACGGCATCCAATTCACCGGCATCGCGAACTACACCCTCCACCTGGGCGTCCCCCTGGCGGAGATCGGCAAGTTCCGCCTGGGCGCCGCCTTCGGCCTGCTCTACACCGACCTGATCGCGGCCAAAGGCTACGGACTGACCCTGAACCTTTACGCCCAGCACAGCGGGAAGCATGTCAATGCCCTTTATGTCATTAAAAACCTTCCTTCCGCGCTGATGGTCTTCAACAGCGGCTCGGCGCAATACTACTATCCGCAGGTCAGCGCCGCCTGGCTGGCGCCCCTGAGCGTCGGGGACTTCCAGTTCCTGCCGGGCGTCAGCGCCGGCCTTTCCATTGCGGAGGACCTGGACGACGCGGCCTTCCGCCTGGGGTCCGCGCTCGCGCTGGATATTCAGCCCCTGCTCAGGGTCCGCTACCGGAACGTCCTGGCCGCGGGGATCAGCTACCGCCACGGGGAGGGCTTCCATGCGGGGCTCGACGTGTCGATGCCGCTCCTGGATATCAGCTATTCCTTCCGTCCCTCATCCGGCGGAGAACTGGGCGGCAGTCATCTGATCGCCCTGCGTCTGTCCGTCGATATCTTTAAATAAATTTCGCAGGAGAATATGTTTATGAAACGTTCCGTTCTTTTATTGCTGGTCATCGCGCTGATCCTTTCCGCCTGCGGGAGCTCCGAACTGCAGAAAAAGACCCCCGGGGAATTCGATTACGACAAGACCCTGTCCTTTATCCAGAAAAATCAGAAAAAGGAAAGCCCCGAACTGTACCTGGCCTGCGAGCAGATCCTGCCGCTGACGATCGAAGGGCTGAAGCTCGACGATTACCGCCGCGTGATGGCGGTCTACAAGCAGAACCCCGACCTTTTCTCGCTGACGATGACCCTGGGCTTTCTGGCCGAAGGGAAGATCGCGGACCCGGTCCTCGAGGATTCGGTTTTCGCGGCGGTCGGAAGAGCGCACGGACTGGCGCTGAGCGAGGATTTTGCGCTGTCCGCGCAGGATTACTACAAGGAACGCGGCTTCACGGAAGAGGAACTGCGGGACCGCGTGACGGCCTACCGCGCCATGATCGGCGACGAATACGCCCAGCTCCTGATCCGCCGTCAGCGTCTCGGCGAAGCCCTGGCGGTCTATGAATCGATCATGGGAAATTACCGCGATACCGAGCTTCTGCTGAATTACGCCGGCGCCCTCAACAACATGAACCGCTATGAAGCCTCGCTGATCGCCTGCATCGAAGCCCTAAAAATGACGCCGGGAAGCCTGGACGCCCGGGAACGGATCACCGACACGGCCGAACTGCTCGGCTATTCGCGCGCCGAGATCGCGACCATGATCGACGAAACGGTCTTCCTCGGCCGGAACCTGCTCCGGCAGGACCTGCTGGCCGACGAACTGGACATCCCCATGCCGGCCTTTGAGATCGAAGGCCTTGACGGGTCCCTGATCCGCAGCGAGGATTTCCGGGACAAGATCCTGATCGTCAGCTTTTTTGCCACCTGGTGCGGTCCCTGCAGACGGGAGCTTCCCCATCTGAACGAGACCTATAAATACTATCTGAGGGATGACGACGTCCGGATCATCGCCGTGTCGACGGATTCGGACACCTTCCTGGTGCCGCCCTTCGTTCAGGAGAACGGCTACGACTTCCCGGTCTATTACGCCGGGGGACTGAACCGCGAATTCGGGGTGAAAGGCATTCCGACCCTCTTTGTGATCGACAGGAACGGGATCATCCGCTATAAAAAGGTCGGCTACAGCGAGGGCGAGGAATTTGAAAAGATCATGTCCTGGTATATCGACGAGATCCGGGCCGCGGAAGAGATCTGAGCCGGGTCTTACCTGCCGACGAAAAGGTCAAAGATGTTCCCCAGCATGCTGGTCTTCGCTTTGTACAGTTCGGTGTATTTGCATTTCTGGCAGGTGACGGCGGTGAATTTCTTGTTCTGGATATCCAGGATCTTGCTGATCGCGCCGCCGGTCGTGCGGATCTCATCCAGTTCGTATTGACGGCTTCCGCATTTGGGACAGACGTAGTTCAATTGCTCCATCGGAACTCCTTTGGTCGTTTAACGGGGAGAATTTAATTTTAAACGGGTTCAAAAGTAAGTATTATTTTTTATTCGAAAGGAAAACGCGATGCAACGATCGGCCCTCAAGATCCATGACCTGCTCCTGCGCCCGGCCCATGTCTGGGAGGACGAGTGGTTCCTGCTGACGGCCGGGGACCTGAGCGCGGGCAGCTACAACGCCATGACCGTGGCCTGGGGAAGCCTGGGCACGATGTGGACCCGCCCTTTCGCCCAGGTGGTCGTCCGGCCTTCCCGGCATACCTGGAACTTTATGAACGACTACGACACCTTCACGCTCTGCCGTTTCCCCGCCTCCTATAAAAAAGCGCTGAACTACCTGGGCAGCGTCTCCGGACGGGACGTCCCGGACAAGCTCGTCGTCGCCGGCCTGACGCCGATCGCGGTCCCCGGCGTTGCCGCGCCCGGCTTCGACGAGGCGGACCTGATCATCGCCTGCAAAAAGATCTACTGGCAGGACATGGACGAAACGCATTTCCTCGACCCCGCCATTTTGAAAAAATACCCCGGCGGCTTCGATTTCCACCGCATTTATTTCGGCGAGATACGCCATTGCGAGGCCGCGCGCTGAGACGCCTGCATTTTTCGATTACAATTAAGGACGATTAGCCTTATCTTTAACGGTAAAAAATTTCGGGATAGCCATGTTCATCACCTTTGAAGGTATCGACGGTTCGGGGAAAAGCATTCAGGCGGAACACTGCGTCCGCTATCTTTCTTCGGCCTTTCACGTCCTGCACTGCTTTGATCCGGGGCACACCCCCATCGGGAACGCCGTCCGGGCGGTCCTGCTGAACAAGGAGCACATGGAGATGGACGCGCGCACCGAGCTGCTGCTCTACGCCGCCGCCCGCAGCCAGCTGGTCGTCCAGGAGATCAAGCCCTTCCTGGCCGGCGGCGGGATCGTCGTCAGCGACCGCTTTTACGATTCCACCACCGCGTATCAGGGCTACGGGCGCAAACTGCCCCTGGACCTGATCCGCGAACTGAACCGCATCGGCGCGCACGAACTGGTCCCGGACCTCACCTTTGTGATCGATACCGACCTGGACGTGGCCGCGAAGCGCATCGGCACGGCCGACCGGCTGGAAAGCGAAACCCGCGACTTCCGGCAACGCGTCCGCGAGGGCTACCTCGCCCTCTGCCGGGATGAGCCCGCCCGCTGCCGTCGCATCGACGGGAACCGCGGCATCGACGAGATCCGGGGCGAGATCCGCGGGATACTGGATCAGACCCTGCCCGGACTTGCGCGGCACTGACCCTTTGCACGCCGCGATTTTTTTGAAACAATCCCCGCCTTCGGGAATTTACGGAACATGCCCCGAAGCGAGGGGTGAAAACCAAAACCGACGATGGACCCATGAAACCCAAACGCCTGCTGCCGATCCTCCTGCTTCTCGCCGCCGCGGCCCTCTACGGCCAGTTCGGGAAAAACAAGGTGCAGTACGATGTCTTTGACTGGAATTTCATTCAAAGCCGGCATTTCAATATCTATTTCAACGGCGACAATAAAAAAGTCTCCGACCTCTGCGCGGAATACGCCGAATCGGCCTACGAATCCATCAGCACCCTGCTCGACTGGGACCTGAAAAAGCGCTACGCCATCATCGTCTACGACAGCCACAACGATTTCCAGCAGACGAATACGGTCAACGACTACATGCCCGAGGGCGTGGGCGGCTTCACCGAACTTTTCAAGAACCGCGTGGTCATTCCCTTTGAAGGCTCGTTCCGCGATTTCCGGCACGTGATCCATCATGAACTGATCCACGCCTTTATGAACGACCTCTACTACAGCGGCAGCATCCAGTCCGTCATCTCGGGCGCCGTCCGCCTGAACATCCCCCTGTGGCTGGCGGAAGGCTCCGCGGAATACGAATCGTCCCGCTGGGACACCGAGGCGGACATGTTCATGCGCGATTTCGCCACCAACAGCCGCTTCGAATCCTATTCCTTCGACGCCATGACCGGCTACTACGCCTACAAGGGCGGCCAGAGCATCTTCAAATTCATCCGCGAGACCTACGGCTACCAGAAGCTCACCGAGTTCTACCTCAAGCTCAAGATCTACCACGACGTCGACCGCGCCGTCCAGTTCACCTTCAACATGAGCAAGAAAGAACTGTCCGACGAATGGCATCACTACCTGAAAAAAATGTACTGGCCCGAGATCAGCGCCACCGAGGATATCCGGGACATCGCCGTGCGCCTGACCGACCACGTGGAGATGCGCAACACCCAGAACATCGCGCCCTCGATCTCGCCCGACGGCAGCCGGATCGCCTTTTTGAGCGATCAGAAAGGCTATGCGGACATTTTTCTGATGGACATGCAGGACGGCGGCAAGGTCCGGCGCATCGTCAAGGGACAGCGCAAGGCGAACCTGGAAGAGCTGAAATGGCTTGCCCCCGGGATCTCCTGGACCGCCGACTCGAAAGCGATCGTCTTTGCCGCCAAGAGCGGAAAGCACGACGCCATCGTCGCCGTCGAGGTCGAGACCGGCAAGCAGACCTTCTATCCTCTGCCCCAACTGCAGGGCGTGTTCGCCGCGGCCTGCCACCCCGAAAAAACCCATATCGTCGCCTTTTCCGGACACGACGGGTCCCAAAGCGACATTTACGTGTACGATCTGGCCAGGAACAGCCTGAGCAATCTCACCACGGACAGCTATGCCGACGAAAATCCCCAGTGGTCCCCCGACGGCCGCAGCATCGTGTACGTCAGCGAGCGCCTGAAGCGGCCCGAAAACCGCGACAAGCGCCATCCCTTCCAGCGCGATATTTTCATGGTCACGCTTGAGGGCGGGGATAAGTTCGCGCTGACCGAGACCGCGCATGACGAAAATTATCCCTACGTCGACCCCCTGGGCCGCGGCATCGTCTATACTTCCGACGAGAACGGGATCTTCAATATCTTTATCCGCCCCGCCGGGGGCGAGGCCTATCCCATCACCAACGTGTCCGGCGGGACCTTTCACCTGAACCTGGACCGCACGGGCGAGAACCTGATCTTCTGCGCCTTCAAGGAAATGGGCTGGGATATCTTCCGCATGAACCGGCCCTTTGAAATGGAAAAACGCGAGCTTCAGCCCACGCTTCAGCGCAGGCGGACCCTGGAAGTCCCCGGCGACGCGACGGAGACCGTCCTGCGCAGCGAACGGCTCCGTAAGCTGGAGGAGGGGAACG
>CALMFL010000121.1 GCA_937862595.1 uncultured Fidelibacterota bacterium | reverse complement strand
CTCGTAAACGTTCACCCGGTAGCCAAGATTCGCGAGGTAATAGGCCGCGGAAAGACCCGCCGGTCCGGCGCCGATAACGGCAACTTTCTTGTCCTTTTGTTCAACGCCGTCCGCGGAAAGGATCTCTTTGTATTTTTCAAGCGGCACCTGGTCCGCAATATAGCGTTTCAGCCAGCGGATGGACAGGGGATCGCCCTTGTACTGCATGGAGCAGACGGTCTCGCACTTGTGCGTGCAGACGCGGCCGCAGACTTCCGGCAGCGGGTTGGTCTCGTAGAGGACGCGCAGAGCTTCTTCCATATCGTCTTTCCGCACGGCCGCAATATACTGAGGAATGCCCATATGCGCCGGACAGGTCGCGATACAGATGCCGCACTCCACGCAGCGGTCCGCTTCCCGGATCGCCTGTTCTTTGGAATACCCCCTGACGATCTCGATAAAGGACTTGTCGCGGTCTTCCGGGGCAAGTTCCGGCATGGGGGTGCGTTCCGTATTGTAAAGTTCATAATTATCGGGTTTCCGGTAGCCCAGTTCCCGTTTATCCCAGGGTTTCCTGTCCGCACCGGGAATAAAGCGGAACACCTCGGGGTCGGTATCGATCCACTGATATTCGTTGGACATGGTCAGGGATCCGGTGGTGCAGATATCCACGCAGAGCGCGCACCAGCAGCAGCGCCCGTAATCGATCCTCGGCCTCAGGCCGCTGTCCTCGAGGGTCGTTTCAATGCCCTCCACGGGCACCATGTCGATGGCCGCGTTCTGGCAAATGGACTCGCAGGTCCCGCAGCCGATGCAGGTATCCATGTCGTTCACATGAAAACCGCGGTAGCGCGGCGCGGCCTGCCGGTTGACGGGATCCTTGATCGGGACGGGTTCCCTGAACAGGTTCTTCCAGGCTAAAAAGGGACTGAGTACATCTTTGAGACTCATGAAACTTACCTTTCTATTTCAGGTGGATAGGTATGCAGGGACAACATCAGGCCGGCCGTATCCGCAATATTGCAATCGATGGCCATCCGTTCCATCAGGGCCACGGCGTGGGTGTAGCTCGGGCCGCGCACGTTCACGCGGCGCGGATAGCCGCTGCCGTCGGTAACGGTGTAAAAGCCGTATTCGCCGCGGGTGCATTCCGAGCGGATGTAGGTCTCCCCTTTCGGGATCCGCCAGTGCAGCACATTCGGCATCTTTGCCATGTATTCGCCGGTCTTCGGCATTTTCGCCAGGATCTGGCGGATCAGGTCGATGGAAAGCAGGATCTCCCTGCGGCGCAGGTCGGTGCGCGTATAGATGTCGGAATCTTTAGCCGTGATCACGTCAAAGTCCAGTTCGGGATATTTCAGGTAGGGATAGTCTTTGCGGACATCCTTGGGCACGCCCGCGGCCCGGGCGTTCGGTCCGGTGATGCCGTAGAGGTCGACCCAGGCGGGATCGATATAGCCGAGCCCGACGCTGCGGCGTTTGAACACGGCATTGTTGAAAAGGGTCGTATCGACGTCTTTCATGACGTCCTCGATCGTGCGCAGGGTTTCTTCCATGCGGGCGTCAAAGCCGTCCGGGGTCAGGCCGCGCACGCCGCCCGGCGGCATGTGCATGCGGTAAATGCGTCCGCCGGAGATCTCTTCGAAGCGGTCCAGCATCAGGTCGCGCACATAGTTGGTCCATTGAGCGACCACGCCGAGGCCGAACGCGCCGGACTGGCCGCCGAGATGCATCAGGAAGCTGGTCAGCCGCGACATTTCCAGGATCAGCGTCCGCATCCACACGGCGGCTTCGGGGATCTCGATGCCCGCAAGTTCTTCCACCGTCGCGGCAAAACAGTACTCGTTGAAATCGGGTTCCGGAACGGCAATGCGGCAGACCAGCGGAAAGCACTGGATGAATTTGCGGCGTTCCATCAGTTTTTCGAATCCGCGGTGCAGGTAGCCCACGTGGGTCTTGCATTCCATGACCTCGTCACCCTGGATGATCAGCTCCAGCGACATGTTCCCGGTGATGCCGGGGTGCTGGGGGCCCTGCCATATCTTGACGAACTTGTGGCTTTCCAGGTCAATGATATTGGTGCCATCCGGATTCTTCGGCGGGAAAAAATCCCGGTACTTGCTTATATCTGCCATCTTATTCCTCCGGATAGAGTTTTTGTTTCATGTAATCGGCCGGATCGTGGGTCGTTCTGCCCGGACGCGGAAAATAGGTTTCTTCGGAATATTTCTTGGTATCGAAATCCCGGCGGTAAGGCGGAATATCGTGCCAGCCTTCCAGAATAAAGGGCTCGTCAATGCGGGGCGAACCCGGGAAATCGATGCCGAACATTTCTTTCAGCTCCCGCTGATAGGTCGCCGCCTGCTTCCAGAGATGGTGGACGGACTCCATCACGGGCCGTTCGCGGTCCAGGAACACCCGGACCCCCACATCCGCCTTCATCGCGTTATTGTTCAGCAGGTAGGTCAGCTGGAATTTGCCGTCCTCCAGCCAGTCCACCGCTGTCAGGAAGGACAGGTGGGTAAACCCCTCCCTTTCCCGAAGATGGGTTATGAGCGCGACGGCATCCGCCTTGTCGACGGTGAAAAAGGTCTCGTCCGCCCGCTGCATCACGGGGTCCGTGACCCTGAATTTCTTTTCCAATCGTTCGATCAGTGCTTTCATATGATTGCTTTCCTTTATGGCCGGCCGGGCGGGTCCTACCAGTTGTAGTCCGGCATGTCCCAGTCCCTGATGATCTTTTTCTGGTTCGCCTTATATTCGTCGAAGTTCCTGGCGTAGAGGTTCTGTCCCTCGCCCTTGCCTTCCCTGATGAGCTTCTTGAGCGCTTCAAAGCCGGCCAGCAGGGATTCGGGGCGCGGCATGCAGCCCGTAATATAGATATCCACGGGCAGGTATTTGTCCAGGCGGTTGATGGTGTTGTAACTGTCCCAGTACATGCCGCCGTTGATCGTGCAGCTGCCCAGGGCGACCACGTACTTGGGTCCCTGCATCTGCTCGTAGGAACGGATCACGCGCTTCAGGGTCTTGACGGACAGATAGCCGCCGATCACGAGCACGTTGGACTGGCGGGGCGTTGGCCGCCACTGGATCCCGTAGCGGTAGGCGTCAAAACGGGGCGTCATCAGCGGGCGCATCTCGATCGCGCCGCAGCCGGTCCCGTAGCCGAGGATCCACAGGGATTCCGCGCGCGCCCAGTTCAGGAAACTTTCCCATATCCTGTTGGCGGGTTCGTGTTCCTTTGGCCGTTCCTGGCAGAAATAATCCTGCATCGGGTCGACGTCGAACTGTTCTCCGTCCGGCCCGGTCACCCTTCTTTTTTCAAGATCTTTACTAGACATGGATGCTATCCTCAATCTTATTTTATTTGATCAGCAGCGAGGTCGCGGCCAGGGCGACAAGGCCCAGCGGCAGCGCGTATTTGTAGAACCAGCGGATGGAGTGGTCCACCCGGAAGCGGGGGAAAACGACCCCGACGAAGACCGACCACATGTAGATCAGAAAGACCTTCAGGATCAGGACGCCCCAGTTTGTGGCGCCGCCGAAGAAGACGTTCATGAAGAGCACGGTCTTGGCCATGGGGAAGATCGCCCGGTTGGTCTGCAGAACGCCCAGAAAGGTGCTGTGGTATTCCGTGGGCGGCCCGATCGGGATCTCCTGCGGCGCAAGCACGATATCAAAGGGCGAGCGCATCATGGTCCCGAGATAGGCGATGAGCGCCACAGCGGTCAGCAGGGGGTTCGTGACCATGGTCCAGTTCTGGATGCCGCCCTGCTGAAGGGCGACCATCTCGGTGACGGACAGGGACTGGTACTGGATGGCCGCGCCGAGGAAGGCGATCACGAGCGGGATCTCGGCGGCGGTGACCTGCGCCAGGCCGCGGCTGATCCCGATGGCGGAATAGGGGTGTCCGCCCTCGCCGGCGCCCAGCGCCATACCGAGCGTGCCGAAGAAAATGAAATAGGTTATCAGGACCAGATCCCCCGCAAAGGAGAAGTTGCCGAAATACTCGGATCCATAGATCGCGGGGACGAAGAGGTAGACCCCGATCCCGCCGGTCAGGCGGAACACGGGCCCCAGGTAAAACATGATGCCGTGCGTGATGTTGGAGCGCAGCGCGTAGTTCTTCACCAGATCAATGTAGGGCTGATAAAAACGGATCCCGTGGCGCCGGCCGACGCGGGCGCCGATCTTGCGGGTAATGCCGTTGATCAGCATGCCGATATTGAAGATGATGAAGAGCGACAAGAGCGAATACAGTATTTTGATCGGTTCGAATCCCATGGTCTATCCTCCCGTCACAAAGGCATATACAACCACCACGAAGAGGATGATATGCACAAGGTAGGTTTGTCCGTTCCCGGAGTAGATCTTTCTGAAAAGGTCCGCGGCGGAATGCGCGAATTCGGATACGCCGTCCCAGAACTTCACGGCAAAGGGCCGGGAGAAGATACCCAGCGCTTTGCGGTAATGGGCGAAGAAATTATAGCCCACGTGCGTCAGTTCGGGCCGCGAAGGCCGTTCGGCGGCATACACGATGTTGAATTGGCCCACTTTCTGGGCTTTCCGGTTCGTGATCAGCAGCAGGGCAAAGACCGACGCGAACATCACGCCGGTGATGATCAGGACCATCAGGCCGTCCCAGTGACCGTACGCCGTAAGGGCGGTATTGTTCTGCCAGGTGATGGCACCCTGCGGAAAATATTTCAGCAGGAAATCCCCCACCGGATGCAGGACAAGTCCGGGATACGCCGAAAAGAACATGATCGCGATCATGAGGATGATCTGCGGGATCAGAACGGGGAGCGGCGCTTCTTTCACGCGGCGGTGGTTGTCTTTCAGCTGGCCCAGGAAAACGGCGTAGATCAGACGGAAACAGTACAGGAAGGCGATCAGTCCGCCGATGATGAGCACAAGGCCCTGAAGGTACCAGCCCTTTTCAAGCAGGATATTGAAGGTGAGCCACTTGCCGGCATAGCCGGACAGCGGCGGAACCCCGGACAGGGCGATAATGCCGATCAGGACAGAAATGAAGCTGACCGGCATGCGTTTGATCAGTCCGCCCATCTCGTACATGTTCTTGGTCTTCACCCGCATGACCACGCCGCCGATCGCGAGGAAGAGCAAGGCCTTGAAGAGGAAATGGTTCAGCGCGAAGGCGATGGAGGTCAGCCAGCCCATGTGGGTCATCATGCTGAGGCCGAAGAGGACATAGCCGAGGTTCCCCACGCTGGAATAGGCCAGGAGGCGTTTCGCGTCCTCCTGATAGATGGCCAGCAGGTTTCCGAGGAAGACCGTGATCGCACCCAGCCAGCTCATCCAGTAGGTGATGTCCACATTCCCGATCATCGGGCGGCGGATCGCGCTCATCAGCACGATCAGTCCGAACATCCCGGCTTTGAGCAGAATGGCCGAGACCATCGGGGAAACGTCCGTTTCGGCTTCTCCGTGCGCCCCCGGCAGCCAGATATGCAGTCCCATGGACGCGATCTTGGTCAGGAAGCCGAGCATGATCAGCAGGAAGATCACTCCGGCGGATTGCGTGAGGGTTTCCAGCGAAGCCAGGGCGAGGCTTTGGCCGTTCACGCCGTACAGCAGTCCGAGCCCCATCAGCATGACAAAGGCGCCACCGACGGAGAACAGCATATAGCTCAGGGCGTGCAGTTCGGAGCGCTTGCCGCGAATGATCAGGAAATACGAGCCCAGGGTCATGATCTCCCAGGCGGCGAAGAGCTGCAGGGTGCTCTCCGAAACGAGCAGGGCTGCGAGGCCGGCGTACATCATGACGGCAAAGGGATAAAACCCCCGCCGCTTGCCTTTGAAGGCATAGCCCGGGATCAGCAGCACGACACCGCCCGCCAGGAAAATGATCCCGAACAGGAAGCGGTAGCCTTCCAGTCCGGGCAGCAGCTGCCAGGCGTAGAGGGACATGAGCAGGATCACGAGGGTGTTCTTGACCCAGGCCGGGAGAAAGTCCAGAAGGAAGAGCGCGGCGGCGAGCAGCATCGGGAGGTACAGGATCTTCAGGCCGGCTCCGCCGGGGATCCAAAGGGAGAACCCGGCGCCGAGCCCGATCAGGGCCAGCGCGGAGACCGTCAGGGGCAGCCATTGCGCGAAGCTTGTTTTCACCTCGCCCTCGCCTTCCGTCTTAAGCACCTTGCCCAGCCAGCGGAAGAGGTAGGCGGCTTCCAGGAAGGATCCCAGCAGGACCAGGACCGTCGCAAGGGTCAGGCCCTTTGCGGAAAAGACCATGACCAGCTGCCACTTTGCGAAAAATCCCGGAAAGGGCGGCAGGCCGACCAGGGCCAGGATGAACACGCCGAACATAAAGACCAGGACCGGTTTTTTCCGGAGAACGTACCAGCCTTCCAGGCTGTCCTTTCCGACCAGTCCGGCCAGCCAGAAAAGTCCGGCTTTGGCAATAAAATGGTTGATGAACAATCCCCCGGCGACAAGCAGGAGGGTCAGGGGCTCCGACGCTGCGCCGCTGTGGACCAGCAGGGCGTAGACGCCCATGATCAGGCCGATCTGCCCGATGGAGGAATAGCCCAGCAGGCGTTTGGGCGAATGCTGCATCAGTCCCATCAGGTTGGACAGGACAAAGGTCGTCAGCCCGACGCCGGCAACGGCCAGCAGCAGGGTTCCGTTCAGCAGCGGGGTGATCTTATAGAGAACAAAAAGCATCGCCGCGGAGGAAGCGGAGGCGATCACGGCGACAAGGCCGTCGTCCGCCGCTTCGTACACGTCCAGCGCCCAGCCGTTCGCGGGAAAGGGCTTCAGCTCGATCAGGACCGATATCAGCAGGGTGAACACCGCCAGCACCACGGCCGGACCCGAGGCCAGGTCCAGGGCTTCCGCCATGGAATCGAGATGCAGGACGCCCGTAAAGCGGTAGAGGTAGATCGTCCCGATCAGGAAGAACATGGAGGCCAGCCCGCCGGCGATCATGTACTTGAACCCTGCGGAGAGGGATCTCAGGTTCCGTTCGATGCCGATGAGCGAATAGGTCGCAATGGAGGTGATCTCCAGAAAGACAAAAAGGTTGAACAGGTCCCGCGTCATGATCAGTCCGTTCAGTCCCATGATCATCATGAGATAGAGGACCAGCGCGTACACTTTTTCCGTTTTCAGTTTTTTCACCAGGTAGATACCGGAGAGCAGGCCGAGCACATTCACGATCATCGTGAAAAAGGATTCTTCCAGTACCATC
>CALMFL010000120.1 GCA_937862595.1 uncultured Fidelibacterota bacterium | reverse complement strand
TGGCCGGTCTTCAAGATCAAGCTCGGGACGGACCATGACATGGACATCATGCGCCAATTGCGGCGGCATACCGGCGCGGTGCTGCGCATCGACGCCAACTGCGCCTGGTCCGCGGACCAGACCATTGAATATTCCCGCGTCCTGAAAGAACTCGGGGTCGAATTTATCGAACAGCCCATGGACGCCGGCGCGTCCGCCGGGGACATGAAACGGGTGTTCGAAAGATCGGCGCTGCCCGTGATCGCGGATGAAAGCTGCATCTCCGAGGAGGACGTCGACCGCTGCCGGGGCTATTTTCACGGCGTGAACATCAAAGTCGTAAAATGCGGCGGCCTGACCCCAGCACGCCGGATGATCGCACGCGCCCGGGAGCTGGGCATGAAGGTTATGGTCGGCTGCATGACGGAATCGACCGTCGGCATTTCAGGGATCGCCCAACTGCTTCCCCTGCTGGACTACGTTGACATGGACGGCCCCCTTCTGCTGGCAAAGGATATCGCAGAGGGCGTCCGCATCGGCCGCGGCGTCGTGCATTACGCCGACACGCCCGGGAACGGCGTCGTCTTAACCGGTTTTAAGGAATGATCCGGGAGGGTCCTATGAGCGATACTGCTTTGCTGACATGGAAGGTCCAGCTGGCGCGCCGCAATCCCGCGCGGGCGATATCTGTTCTTCTGCTGATCCTGATCTGCACCTATTTCGTGTACTTCACCCTGAATGACATTCTCCTCAGCCTGATCGCCTTCCTTGTCCTCTTCCTGATGGTCATCCCCTATTATGTCCCCGTCACCTTCATTTTCACCGATGAAAGCATCATCCGGAAAATGCCCTTTTCCAAACAGGTCCGCTATTGGAATGAATTCAAGCGCTACGATATCGATAAAAATACCGTCAAACTGTATACGATGTCCCAATCCTCGCGTCTGGACAACTACCGCTCCCTTCTGCTGATCTGCAGCAAAAACTCAGAAGACGTGCTGGCGATCGTCAGTGAAAAGATCGATCCCGCCGCGGCCGGGGAGACACCCGGAGCATGATGCGATCGATCACCGTTCATTTTTATATCGCAACGCAGAACTTTAAATTGTGCATTGCGGGTTTTTTTTATTATATTTTTCCGATGTAATAATTTATGTCACGTGTATTGCATTTTTCTAATGCAAAAAAGGGGTATGCTTGGAAGATAAGGTTTTCGAACAGGAGATGGTCGACAAGATCGCCGGAAAGATCGTTGAAAGACGCTTATCGGTCCCTGCCGTCTTATTTCTTGAGGTCATGAAGCCGATCAGTTTTTTCGGCGCGCAGACCCTGAATTTTTTCGGCCCCATCATCGAATCCTTTCTGAAAGCCGGGAACCGGTATTACGATTTTACCGAATTCCTGGAAAAACGGGAGAACGTCGAACGCATCCTGCGCCGCGTGGAGGAACTCGAGGATGCGCTTCCGCGAAAACCGAAATCCGCCCGAAAAAGAAGAAATAAAAACCATCATACAAGTGAAGTGGAGGATTAAATGATCGTAAAACGAACCGCATGTGTGCTGTTCCTTTTGATCGGATTGTTCGGCTTTGCCTTTGCCGGTCTGGCGATCGAGGCACAGGTCGAACATTCGGAGGCTGATGGTAACAAAGTGAACATCACCATCACACCCGTCGAAGGATCCAGCATTTACATCGTTCAGAAGAGCCTTGAATCGGGAGAATGGGTCTCGGTCGTTGAAACCCGGGAACTCACCTTCAGCACGAATATCTCCAATGATATATCGACGCAGTTCAAGGTTATCGCACTGGACAGCGACCGCACCGTGGTCGGGGAAGCCATCTCCGAACTTGTTGTGACGGAAGCAAAATGGTTCAATGTAAAACGGACCAACCGTTTCGTTGCCCTGATCTTAATATCGGGAACGATCCTGTACTACATCAGCAGGGCCAAAAAGAACAAAAAAATCTATTTGCGCCCGGTCGCCGGTCTGCAGGCCTTCGAAGAAGCGGTCGGCCGCGCTACGGAAATGGGGCGTTCGGTGCTGTTCGTACCCGGGATCATGGACCTGGATCAGGTCGAGACCATTTCGGGGCTGATCATTCTGGGCCATGTCGCCAAGATGACCGCCCGGTACGAGGCCGAACTGAACGTTCCCGTCTCGCGTTCCCTGGTCATGGAATCCGGACGCGAAACGGTTCAGGCTTCCTATCTCAGCGAAGGAAGACCGGACCTCTTTTCCGAGGACATGGTCCATTATTATACGGATGACCAGTTCGCCTTCGCCGCGGCGGTGGACGGCGTTATGCTGCGTGAAAAACCGGCGGCGGTCTTTCTGCAGGGCAAATTCTATGCCGAATCCCTGATCATGGCGGAAACCGGGAACTCGATCGGAGCCATTCAGATCGCCGGAACGGGCTCTCCCTCGCAGATCCCCTTCTTCGTGACCGCCTGCGACTATACTCTGATCGGCGAGGAATTCTTCGCCGCCAGCGCCTATCTTGGCGACGACCCCAAGCTTTTGGGCTCGATCAAGGGGCAGGATATCGTGAAGGCCATTCTGATGCTCTGTCTGGGCATCGGGGTGCTGCTGGAAACCTTCAATATCCATTTCTTCAAAAACCTGTTCGTCGGATCATAAAATAAAGAGGTAAGCCTATATGTTTTGGAAACGAACCATTCCTGCCATCATTGTCGCCGCAGTGGGTGTTATCATGCTCTTGTCATGGTTCATCCCTCACGCTCCCTTTGGCGAGCTTGAGATCCATGCGACGCAATGGTATGATATCATTGCCAGTTTTGCGATGATCCTCGGAGCGCTCAACCTGCTGAAGCTCCAGGGCCGCAAGGTCGTCAAGCATCAGAAGGGCTGGCCTTACAGCCTGGCCGCCGTACTGGCATTTTTCCTGACCCTGTCCTTCGGGTTCTTCATCAAGGGCGGATACTATCCGAACCTCATCTCGGCCGGAGACAATCCCGAAGCCGTCTATGCCAAGATCGCCGAGGTCACGGCAACCAAGATCGAAGATGTGCGGAGCATTTACGAGTTCCCCGGTTCGAACGGCGAAGCGATCCTGCTTCACAAAGCGGTCGTTTCAAAGCGTGCGGCCGCAAAGGTCGTTGACGAACTCGAGGATCTGGGGGCGACCGCCAGTCTGGGCGAATTGAAATGGGGTTCCCACGTACAGGGTCAGAAGACCTACTACAGCTGGGTATTCTATTCCTTCTTCACCCCCCTGTCCGCCACCATGTTCGCCCTGCTGGCCTTCTTCGTCGCCTCCGCCTCCTACCGTGCCTTCAAGATCCGGAATGCCGAAGCGACCGTTCTGCTGGTTTCCGGGATCCTGATCATGCTCGGGCGTGTTCCGCTGGGCGCCTATCTGACCGCCTGGACGCAGAAGATCTCCTGGCTTTCCTGGCTGCATCTGCCGGTGATCCAGGAGTGGCTCTACCAGTATCCCAATGCTGCGGGCGCACGAGCCATTATGATCGGTATCGGCCTGGGTATTGTCGGAACGTCCCTGCGCGTGATACTCGGTATTGAAAAATCATTCATGGGAGGAGATTAATCATGGCTAAACAGAGCTTTATCGAAAGACTTGATACGCTGGACCGCCGGATCATTTTTCTGATCATCGGTTTTGTCGTTCTCATGCCCCTCCTCATTCCGCTGGGATTGCCCATCGAGACCACGCAATTGACGGAAGATGCGTTTTACGCCCTCGATGATCTTCCCGTGAATGCCAAGGTCCTTCTTTCGTTTGAATACGGACCCTCGACCAAGCCCGAGATCCACCCCATGGCGGTGAGCGTGCTGCGGCATCTCTTCTCCAAGGGGAACAAGGTCATCATCATGTGCCTCTGGCCGGACGGCCTGTTCATGGCGAACGAGGCGCTTGACCTGGTTGCCCGTCAGGAATTCAACCTCGAATACGGCGTCGATTACGTCAATCTCGGCTACCGGCCGGGCAATGAGGCCGTGATCAAGGGGATCACCAAGAGCTTTGAAGCGAACTTCTCGGTCGACGCAAAGGGGACCTCCATCACGGCGATCCCGATCATGCACGACATTCAAACCGTGAAGGACGTGGATTTCATCTTCAGTTTTTCGGCGGGATATCCGGGCGCCATCGAATGGGTGCTCTATGCGGGAGACCCCCTCAAGGTGCCGGTTTCCAGCGGGAACACCTCCATCCAGGTCAACCAGCTCCTCCCCTATGTCAAGTCGGGCCAGATGAAGGGCGTGATCGCCGGGATGCCGGGCGCAGCCGAATATGAAACGCTGCTTATTAAAAAGGTGGAAAACGGCGAAGGCCAGCTGAATCAGCAGGCGCGCATGCTCTTACCGGATTTTAAGGACAACCGCGATGCCACGAAGTTCATGGATGCGCAATCCATCGCTCACCTCGTCATTGTGCTCTTTATTGTCATCGGTAATATTTCCTACTTCGTTAAACGCAAAAAACAACGTAAATACTAGGAGGTAACCGCTATGTATACAGGAATTTTAGGTGCGTGGGTTGCCGTCTTTCTAACCTTGTCGATCCTGAGTTATCTCTACAAGGATAACGTTTTCTATAAGCTTGCTGAACATATCTTCGTGGGTGTATCCGCGGCTCACTGGGCGACGATCGCCTTCTGGAACCAGGTGCAGCCGAACCTGTTCGGCCGCCTTTGGCCGCAGACCGATGTCGCTTCCCTCAGCGGTTTCGACAAGTTCTGGTACGGGATCTACCACGGACTGCACGTCCTTTTCGGAAAAGTCTTCCCGGAAGAGACCCTCAACGGCGTTCTTTACCGCGGTATCGGCGACCAGCCTCAGAATCTGACCTATCTGTTCGCTTTCATCCTGGGCGTCTTCATGCTCTTCCGCCTCATTCCCAAGATCGGCTGGCTCAGCCGCTGGTCGCTGGCTTACGTTATCGGTATGGCCGCCGGATTGCGTTTATACGGATACATGAGCTCGGATGTGATCGGACAGATACACGCCACGATGCTTCCCCTCTGGACGGGACATCTCGGCAGCAGCATCAACAACATCATCCTGATCGTCGGCGTTCTGACCGGCTTGTTCTATTTCTTCTTCTCGGTCGAACACAAGGGCGCGCTGAAGGTGGTATCCCGGATCGGCATCTATTACCTGATGATCTACTTCGGGGCTTCCTTCGGATTCGCCGTGATGGGGCGTATCTCCCTGCTGATCGGGCGTTTCAACGACCTGATCGAATATTCTGGCAAACAGTACTGGTTTGCAACGCCCATCCTTCTGATCGTCATGGTGGTCGTGCTGGTCCTGACCACGCGGAAGGAAAAAGAAGAGGCCTGATCGCGAAAATAAAAACCGATAAAAAACACCGTGCACCCTCGCACGGTGTTTTTTTTTGCATTTTACTTTACCTGCCGGTCCGATAAGCTTAAATTAATTTCTTTATTATCCGGAGGAAGCGATGGAGACCCGAACCTTTCACCTGCGCACGCCGGCGCGGACCGCATTCATGAACATCACCCATGAAATTCAAACGATCCTTGACGCCTGTCCCGCCGACAGCGGCCTGGTCACGGTCTTCACCCCGCACACGACCGCCGCGCTCACGATCAACGAGAATGCGGACCCCGACGTCGTGAAGGACCTCAGCTATAAGATCAACGATCTGATCCCCAAAGACGAGACGGCGTACCGGCACGGAGAAGGGAACAGCGACAGCCATTTGAAATCCTCGCTTTTCTCTCCTTCGCTGACGCTTGTCTTTGAGAACCGCCGCTGTCTGCTCGGCATCTGGCAGGCGGTCTATTTCTGTGAATTCGACGGTCCCAGGACCCGTACCGTGCATGTGAAGATCATCGAAGATAAATAAGGGAGCTGCGCGATGAGAACGACCCGCAAGATGATGCTGCTTTTACTTTTCAGTCTTGGATTGACGCACGCCGGTGAAACGGCCGCAGCGACCCGCTTCTATTCGGAATTTGACCTCTATACCGGGATGAAAGCCGGTATCTGCCATAAAATCACGGACCGCATCAACCTTTATGCCGGCGCCGGCATCGCCCTGGCCTCCCCCACACAATTCACGTATAATCTTTTTGCAAGTTATGCGATCCTCGATCCCGGGAAGAGGCTGCATCTTGATATTAATGCCGGCCTGATCCATTGCGTGTTCGATGTGTTGGCTTCACGTATTTTCCCTACGGATAATCCCGCTGAAGAACTTCAGGACTATTTTTATGTCAATCCCGGAATTGCCGCGCATGTATCTTACCCTCTCGGCGGCAACCTGCGGATCGGGTTTCGCGCGGGCGTTGAAGTGATGACGGGCTATGACATGGGGGCCTGGCGATTTGATCCCGAGCCCGAACCCAATCTCGCCCTGACGCTTACATTTTAAATTCAACATAAGGACAAAATAAAAAAACTGCCGGGACGGTTTGTCATGGCAGTTTTGCGAAAATATAAACTATAACTTACTTATGATCAGCTCATCCCTTGCCTTATTTCAGCAGCAGCATCTTCCTGCTTTGATGGAATTCTCCCGCGCTCATCGTGTAAACGTAAACGCCGCTTGAAAAGCCTGACGCGTCAAAGGGGACCACGTAATTACCCGGCTGATGAAAGGCGTTGACCAGGTCCAGTATCTTTTTCCCCCTCAGGTCATAGAGAGAAATGTTCACCTTCTCCGCGGAGGGAACGCGGTATGCAATGTGTGTTACGGGATTGAAGGGATTGGGATAATTCGCTTCCAGTGAAAATTCGGCCGGCAGATCAAGGATCTCCAGTTCGCTGTCTATGTAGAGGGTCAGCGTGTCGCTGAAGGCGCTGAGTCCTTCCCTGTCGACCGCGGCAACGGTCCAGAAGTACTCCGTCTGATCCTTGAAACGTCTGTTCTCGTGCGACGTTTCAGCCGTGGTGATCACATACACGCCCGAATACCCTGCATACCAGTAATAGACTTTATAGGTGATCTCATCGCCCGGGTCGGGATCCGTGACCCCGGACCATTCAAGATGCGGATAGCGGGTTGTCTGGTAACTGTTGTGCAGCGGAGCCAGCTGAACGGGTGAGGGAGGCGCTTCGTTCACCGTATTCACGGCAAAATTGCGGATGGTCCGGGAGGCCGTCGCCGTGCCCGCGGCATCGACGGCATGGACGAACCAGCGGTAGGATGCGTTTTCTTTCAGGTCGTTCTCTGTCCGGAAATTTACCGCATCCCCCTCATAGACGCAGGCCAT
>CALMFL010000119.1 GCA_937862595.1 uncultured Fidelibacterota bacterium | reverse complement strand
GTTCAAGACCGTTTTCCCCATGCCGAACATCAAGCGCAACGACCTGAACATCCGCCCGGCGATCGCCTTCCTCAACGAGCGCTCGCAGCTCGGCATCACCGGGTCCTTCTTCAACTACATCGAAGACATGAATACGAAAAAATACGTTCTGGAACAGGGCCGCACCCCGGTCTTCCTCCGCATCCGCGGCCTGGACCGGCCTTTGGTCACCCGCGCGGAAACCAGCGAGGAACGCCTGCAGAACATCCGGGGATACGCGGCCGCCCTGAACTTCGATCTGCGCGGACGTCTGCTTTTCGATTCGAATATCGAGCGCTCGTCCGCTCGGGTGTTCGACGGCGGAACGGAACGCGTTCCCCAGGGAAGCTGGGACATGACCCGCCTCTACTGGCGCGTCGACTTGCGGCGCGACATCACCCGGACCTTCGGAAGCGGCGTGTTTTACCGGCAGTACCTGAATACCGCGGAAGCCATGCACCCGACCCTCGGCCGGCGCATGTACGGATATTCCGAACGCCTTTTCGAAGCCGGCCTGGTCCTGCCCTACCGGTCCGATGCGGGGGAAAGCTGGACCGGAACCGTTTCCGGATCCTTCGCGGACAGGCTGTTCGAGGATAATTTTCTGGGGCTTCTGCATTATTTTCCCAAATATACCCTGCATGTGAACATGCAGTACAATTATAGCCTCCGGAATGTCCGCTATGCCCTGGAAATGGGCTACGACGAAGATTTGGGCAACCCTGCCGACGTCATCTACGACGACCTTGCCGACTGGTATTACGAGCTGATCACCCGGCAGGAGATCGCGTACTACGCCCGGGACCTCCGGCAGCTTCACGTGTCGCTGAGCGTCCGCTTTCCCTTCCGGGAGCATGCCGTCGAAGTGCGCGGAAGCTATGCCGGGATCATCCCGAAAAACACCGAAACGCGCTACCGTCTCTCTCAACTGGGAGTAGCGTATATTTTTTAATGTAAAAAAAGGACCTTATTGATGAAAAAACGATTCTTTCTGCTGAGTATATGCCTTATTGCGATCAGCTTTGCCAAAGCGCCCGTGATCGCGGTGTTCGCCGACGACGCAACCTACGCCCGGATCCCGGCAGCCATCGACGCCTACTGCGCCTCGCTCGCCGAAGAAGGTTATCAGGTCAGCTTCCATGCCGAAGCATGGCCTAATCCCGAAGCTGTTCGCGGCGTCCTTCAGGATCTCGCCGTGACCACCCTGCCGGAAGGCGCGGTCTTCATCGGGGACATTCCCATTGTCCTGATCCAGGATGCCCAGCATATGACCTCCGCCTTCAAGATCGACCAGGACCGCTTTACCAGCATGACCCGGATCTCGGTTGCCAGCGACCGCTATTACGACGACCTGGACCTGGTGTTCGACTATATCGGCCAGGATGAAGAAGATCCGCTCCTGTTCTATTACTCCCTGTCCGAAAGATCCCCGCAAACCGTGGAAAAGGATTTCTACAGCGGCCGCATCTATCCCCCCGTGCACGATGACACGAAATACGCCGTGATAGAACGCTACCTGACGCGCGTCGTTGAACAAAAGCGCCGGCCCGAAGCGCTGGATACGGTCATGACCTACACCGGCCACGGCTATCATTCGGAATCGCTCAATTCCTGGGAGAACCATTCCCACATGCTGCGCGAACAGTTCCCGAACCTCTACCTTCCGGGCGGACAGGTAAAGAACCTGTATCACACCATGAGCCGCGAGATGAAGGCCGTCGTGATGAAAGAGGTGCAGGACCCCCAGCTGGATATGGCCATTTTCCACGCCCACGGCGGTGATGACGCCCAGTACCTGATCGGCTTTCCCGCGGCGGCAAATGCCAAAGAGAATGTCGAGGAAGTCAAACGCTTTGTGCGCAGTAAACTGCGGACCGCAAAAGAGCGGGGAAATTACGACGAGTCCAAAAAATATTATCTTGAGAACTATGACATCCCGGAACACTGGATCGCCGATACCTTCGATGAAGCGGTGATCCGTGAAGATTCCCTCTACAACGCCCTGCTGGACATCTATTCCGACGATGTGAAAACCCTGCGCCCCGAAGCGGACGTGATCGTGTTCGACGAATGCTACAACGGCCAGTTTTTCGTGGAAAACTACATCTCGGGGAATTATGTTTTCGGGAACGGCAGCACCGTCGCCGGGATCGCGAATTCCGTGAACGTGCGGCAGGATATCTGGGCGAACGAACTGCTCGGACTGCTGCGCCACGGCGTCCCGGTCGGGACATGGCACCTGAGCAGGAACTACCTCGAATCGCATATCATCGGCGACCCGACCTTTCATTTCGCCAAACCCGCGCGGACGGATGTATACGCCCCCTACCGCAAATTGCTGAAGTCCCCGGACGCCAGCCTTCGCAGCTACGGCGTGTATCAGCTGGCAAAGGACCGGGGCATGGCCGCGGAATCCGCGCTGATCGGCATCTATTCCGCCGACCCCTCCGCCAACGTGCGCCTGCAGGCGCTGAAGTCGCTGGCATCGCTGCGCACCCCGGGTTTCCGCAAATTGCTGGAAACCTCCGTGAAGGATCCCAGCGAGCTCATACGCCGCATCAGCGCCAACTGGATGGGGCATATCGGGGATAAAGGCTATATTCCCGTCCTGGCTGACCGCTGGGCCGCCGATATCTCGGAACGCGTTTCCTTCTCGGCCAAATCTTCGCTTGAACTTCTCTTCGCCCATCCCTGCGCGGACGACTTCCTTGCAGAGATCGCTGAAACAAACGGGTTGGACACCGCCAGGATCAATTATCAATACCGCCGTTCACAAAGCTGGCTGAACGACGAGCTCATCCCGACGATTACGGATAAATCGTTGACAGCCAAAAAACGCATGTCCAAGGTCCGCACCTTCCGCAATTACAATTTTACACCGGGCGTTAAGACCCTGATCGAGATCGCGCAGGATGAAAGCGATGATCCGATTGTCCGCGTCGGCGTCATTGAAGCGCTGGGCTGGTTCGTGATGAACCCGAACTATAAAGAGCTGATCGGCGAGCTGGAAGCCGTTCTGGATTCGGAGGTGCCGGAAGTGAAGGCCGAAGCGGTCAAGAGCATCCGGCGGCTGGAAGAAGGCCCCAATATGGTGGTCACGCCGTAAGACAAATGAACGGAACGGACCGTTACGCAGTAAATATTAAAAAGCTCTCCCGAAATACCGGAAGAGCTTTTTTATTTATCCTCATGATCCCGGAACAGGCAAGACCGATATAGGATACTTGAAGATATCGCATCACACCTGCCGGGACCTTTGCACCCCCGGTGCTGGCCATATATTCTCTCATTGCAAATACCATTGAATTTTATTAGTTTACATTTTCTGAAAAAATACAAAGCTTATGATGGTATCGCGGGGGATCGGAAGACGAAGGTCCCTGATCGGGACATGGACCCGACCGGTATATACGGGAAGCGTGAAAGCAACGGAGATCCATACACATGTTTCAACGCGCACATTACCGTGAATCTCATTTAAAGAGGAAAACATGCTTCTCAAAACATTAAGGGTTTTGCTGATCATCTTGATCCTTCTCATGGTGCTTTTTGCCATTATTTACTTCAAATCCGTCAATTACAAACATTATTCTCTCGTGCCCGGCAAGTCTGATGGTGTAAAACCGACGAAATCGGATGATTTTGACAAACTGGCAAAAGATCTTGTGGCCCGGATGACCTTAAAAGAAAAAATTGACCAAATGGCCGGAGGAAAGAAGTGGAGTTCCTTACTGAGAATGGGTGTGAATTATGTGATGAAGCAACGATTCCCTCATTTATATGTAGGACGTAATGAACGCTTAGATATTCCCCCCTGGGTGTTATCCGATGGGCCAAGGGGCGCACGGGTCATGGATCAAACGATAGACGGAGTAACTACTTTCCCCGTCGCTATGGCGAGAGGCGCCAGCTGGGATGTGGATCTTGAAAGAAAAGTACATGAGGCCATTGCCATAGAAATGAGGGCCAATCATACCAACTATGCCGCAACACCCTGCGTCAATTTGTTACGGCATCCTGCATGGGGCCGGGCACAGGAGACCTATGGCGAAGATCCCTGGCTGCTGGGAGAAATGGGAGTCGCTGCTGTCCGGGGCATTCAGGAACATCATGTCATGGCATGTCCGAAGCATTTTGCCTTGAACAGCATAGAGAACTCACGATGGGTGGTCAATGTCGATGTTGATGACCGGACGCTGAGAGAAGTCTATCTGCCGCATTTTAAGAAGATCGTGCAAGAAGGAAAACCGGCTTCTATCATGAGTGCTTACAATTCGGTCAGAGGCCGGCAATGCGGTGCCAATAAAGAACTTTTAACCGACATATTGCGGGACGAATGGGGTTTCAAGGGATTTGTCAGCACGGATTGGTTATATGGATTGTACGATGGAATTGGAGGAATTAAAGCCGGTTTGGATGTAGAAATGCCGGTACAGCAGCAGTATGCCTATCATATCATCAAGAAAGGCATCGCTTCGGGTGAGATCACTGAAAAGGATATTGATAAGATCGTGACCCGGATATTGCGCACAAGATTGGCATATGCTTTTGCCGAGGATAAAATGGATTATGGTCATGAACTTATTACATGTCCATCACACATTGATCTGGCAAGAGAAACCGCTGAAAAAAGTATGGTCCTGTTAAAAAATGACGGCGTTCTTCCATTCAAAAGATCTCATGACAAAAAAATTGCCGTTATCGGCCGTCTGGCGGATCTGCCCAATACCGGAGACCACGGAAGCAGTAATTGTACGCCTCCCTATGTGATCACCCCCTATCGGGGAATAAAATCCTTTAACGAGAAATCAGGCAATGAGGTTATTTTAAATGACGGCTCAAATCTTGAGGAAGCAAAAAGATTAGCGCAAGAAGCAGACGAGGTCATTCTTGTCGTTGGCTATGCATATGAAGATGAGGGGGAATATCTCATCTCTTCCAGAGATAAAATGATGAAATCCGCCCAGGCCAAAAAACTGATCGGAAAAAAGGGCCTGGGAGGCGATCGTACGTCCCTGAAACTGCTTCCCGAAGATGAAGCTCTCATCAATGCAATAGCGCCGCTCAATAATAACACCGTGGTATGCTATGTGGGCGGAAGCGCCATCGATATGAGCAATTGGCAAGAGAAAGCACCGGCCATTTTATTTGCATGGTATGCGGGCATGGAAGGCGGCAACGCTCTGGCGAATATCCTTTACGGACTTGTAAACCCAAGCGGAAAATTACCTTTCAGCATTGCCGAAAATGAAGAAGATTATCCGTATTTCAGCCCGTATCTTGATAATATTACCTACGATTACTATCACGGATACACGCTTTTTGACAAGAAAAATATCCCGGTTGCCTATGCT